>CAZFKD010000124.1:0-9618 GCA_964519695.1 uncultured Spirochaetaceae bacterium | reverse complement strand
CCGTCCTCGAGCACGATCTCGATCTTCACCTTGGGCAGGAAATCGACCACGTACTCGGCGCCGCGATAGAGCTCGGTATGGCCCTTCTGTCGACCGAAGCCCTTCACCTCGGTCACCGTCAGACCTTCGATGCCCACCTGGCTGAGGGCTTCCTTGACGTCGTCGAGCTTGAAGGGCTTGATGATCGCTTCGATCTTCTTCATGGCGGGGGCTCTCCTGGGTCCCGGACCCGCGGGTCCGTGCGGCGTTTGCACGGTACCACAGGCCGAGGTGGTTCCGACCGCGCCGTTTCATGCACAGCACGCGAGCAGCCCTGCCCGCGAATCGAGCAGCGACGCCGCGCATTCGGGCCGCGGCCGACCCAGCTCGTCCGGGGTCGGGACAATGCGGAGGCCCCTGACGGCTGTCCCAAGCGCTTCGCGCCCCGTGCGCCGCGCCGCCGATCGCGAAGCTGACTTGGAATGCCGCTTGCAAATCGAAAGTTCTCGAGAGAGACGCCATGCGGGATACGCCGACCGGATGCCCGCCACCGGGAAGCCCGTCCCGCGAAACCTCCGCCCGATGCAGGAAAAAAAGTCATGGATCTCCCCGCCAGCCGCACGACCTCCCCCGACCATCTCGATGAGTTCGCCCGATTCCTCCGAGACGCGAGTCTCGAGGTCGGACGTGTCAACCAGGCGCGCACGCTGAAAGCGTGGCTGGACCTCGCCGAGGCCTATCGCATCACCCAGGCCCTGCGCGATTGCCACGGCAATCGCTCGGCTGCCGCCCGCTCGCTCGGGATCGGACGCCGAACGCTCTACGCGAAGATGGACAAGCTCGGCATCACCGCGACCTGGCGCATCGCGTCGTAGTCGGAAGCGACGAAAAGAAAGAGGGCGCGACGCCGCAGACGTCGCGCCCTCGATCTTCGTCGCCTGCCCGAGTTCACGGCACACGCGCGGGATCTTCATCCCGAGGCGAAGGCCGTGAACCGTTCGCTAGAACTCGTAGTAGAGCTCCGCGATGCCGAGCAGCTGGTTCTTGCGCTGGCCGAGCTCGCCTCGGCTGTCGATCGCGAACGTGCGGACCTCGTTGCCCGAGAGGTTGCGGTCGTAGCGGAACTCGCCGCGAAGCATCAGGTCGTTGGTCAGCGCGTGGCCGAGGGTCAGGGTCGCGGTCACAAGCTCTTCCTGGCCTTCGAACGCGTTGCCGTCCGAATCCGCCAGCGTGCGGCGGAAGTCGTGCTCGAGCCGGGCGTACTCGAGCCGCGTGGCGATGTGGGTGTCTTCGGTGAGGTGGTAGCGCGCGGCCGTCGCGAAGCCGTGCATGTCGCCCTTCGCGAGGATCGAATCGCCCCAGTGGCGCGACCAGACGAACTGGAACCAGGCTTCGAGCTGATCCGAGAGCTCGGCGGTCGCGACCGCTTCGAGCACCGCGGTGCGGCAGGCGTTGCCGCCGTCGCAGAAATCGCCGCCGCCGTTGTCGCTCAGCAGGCCCGACCCGGAGTTCTTGCCGACCATCGAATCGACCTTGAACCCGAAGCGATCACCCTTGAACGCGATCTGGCTGAAGTAGGCCTTGTGGCGGCTGTCGTCGATGCTCGTATCGGCATAGACGTCGTTGAAGACGCCTGCGGCGATCGAGATCTGGTCGGTCACGTTCGTCTCGGCGAGCAGGCCGGTATTCGTGATCGGGATGAACTGGAACATCCGGCCCTGGGTGACGTTGAAGTTGACGTTCGTCTTGACCCGCTCGACGCCCATCAGAGTGTCGCGCTTGCCGAGATCGAAGCGGATCCCGTTTCCGATCGGCGCGAGGTAGCTCGCGTAGGCGCTGAACAGGTAGAAATCCTGGTCGGAGCCGTCGACACCGGGCGTGTCGTTGCGGTTGGAGAGCGGCGAGCCGACGGCGCTGTTGCGCATCGCCCGGGCGCTCTCACCGTAGAGCAGATCGGTATGGAAGCCGGCGCGGCTCTCTTCGGTGGTCGGCTTGTCGAGAGTCAGCCAGAGCTGATCGAGGGAGAACGTGTCCGCGTTGCGGTGACGGAACGAGTTCCCGATGAACAGGTTTCCGTCGCCACCACCGAGGAAGCGATAGTTGTAGCTGGCCGCCACGAGACCGGAGACGTCGACCTGCTGCAGGAACGTCCCGACGGCCGAACGGGCGCCGTCCTCGGACTCGGCGAGCCCGGCATCGGACAGCACCGATTGCTGCTGCTGGACCTTGGCTTCGGCATCTTCGAGCTTCTCGGAAGTCGCCTGGAGGCGATCCTCCATCTCCGCCATTCGCTGCTCCATCAGCCGGAGCTGCTCCTGGACGGGATCGGCGGCGGCCACGCTCGTCCCGAGAAACGTACTCGTGACGACCGCGACGGCGGTGATCAGTTTGGAACGCATTGGGAATCTCTCCTCGTTGGTTGTCGGAATCTCCACTCGCCGCGCGAACGGATCCGGACGGCCGGGCCCGGTCGCGCGAACGGGTGAAACGAACAGGGTCGGTGACCCTGATTGGGCTGCGGAGGCAGGTCGTGGACCCGGAGCTCCCCGGCGCGCGAGGCGCGGGAAATCGATCCGGTAATTCTGGGGAAGCACTCGCTGTGGCTCTGCGCGCACGGTCGCCCGATGCTCCGACGGGGGGTCGTTTGCATTGGCCCGGTTTCCATCCCGCGCGCCGGATCGGATCCGATGCGGGAACGGGCCTCGGGCTCGAGTCGATCTCGGACTCCGCCTGATCCGGAGATCCACGGAGCCCTCGTCCATCCAGTCGCTCTCGCGAACTCATCGATCGGTCGTTTCCGATCGAGCACATTCAGGCTGATGATCGCTCGGACGTCCGAGCTATAGCACACACCGCGCGCGGAAATCCCGGACGATCTGGACTGTTTCGGGGCAGAGGACGGACGATCGTGAAGGCTCGATCGCGTCGAGTCGCGCGAGGTCGGCAACCACATCGAGATCGAAGCACGCGCGCGTCGACGACACGACGAGCCCCTTCGCGCGCGCGAGCGCGACGGTCTCGTCGAGCACGGTACGGGTCGAGAGCGTGACATCGAAGAGCTCTGGATGTGGCTCTTTCAACGCGATCAGCGCATAGCCACCGCCCTGGTCGGGCGTCACGACGACGTCATCGCCCGCATCGAGTCGGGCGAGGGCCTCTGCACAGGTCTGCAGATCGAGATCCGGGCTATCGCTCCCGCGCAGGACGACCCGCTCCGCCCCTGCAGCCGACGCCTCCTCGAACGCGTTCGCCATTCGCTTGGCGAGCCCGGGTCCGCGCTGCGCGAGCAGCCGAAAACCGGGTGGCGCGAGTCGTTCGAGCTCGCCCGCCGCTTCGGGTGGGTCGAAATGCAGGACCGGCTCGAGTCCGAGTCGACGAGCGAACCCCGCGCTCGCCCGCAGCACGTCGGTCAGCATCGCGGCATAGAGCGCCGCCGCGTCCTCGGGCGAGAGCGGCGGCGTGAAGCGCGTCTTCACCCGTCCCGGTCGCGGCGCCTTGGCGAAGACGCTGAGCCAGCCTCGGCTCATGCGTCGCCGGGCGGCCGACTCGACGAAGATTCCGACCGCGAAACGGGCGCAGACGAGGACGGGCCGGACACGAACGCGGCCGCAGCCGCAGCCGCAGCCGAACGGAGTCGAACGAAGGGCAGCTCGACCACCGTCGCAACCGCGCTCCCGCTCGAGCCGCCGAGCTCGAGGCGCGTCCCGACCTCGGCGTGCTCGCGCCGTACGTAGCCGAGCGCGATCGCGCCCTGCGACGGCGAGCGGACGACGCTCGTGATCTCGCCCGTGGCCCGGCCCGCAGCGACGAGCGGCGTCCCGACCGCGGGCAGCGCGTCTGCCTCGAGCCGCAAGCCGACGAGCAGATGGTTCACCTGCCCCCGCGAGCGCAGGCGCGCCACGATCTCCTGCCCGACATAACATCCCTTGTTGATCGCCACCGCCCGCTCGAGGCGCGCCTCGGGCGGCAGCACGTCCTCGCCCAGCTCCGCGCCGAGCGCGGGGATGCCCGCCTCGATCCGCAGCAGCTCGAGCAGCGCCGGATCGCCCGCGACGCACCCGACGCCGAGCGCCTCGGCCGCCCGCTCGATCGCCGCACGCAGCGCGGCGAGCCCGGCCGGAGCCACGCGCAGCTGATAGGCCTGCTCGCCGCTCCATCCGAAGCCGGAGGCGAGCAGCGACGTGCCCGCGAACGGAAGCTCCGCCCAGTCGAAGGCGCCGGGGAGCACGGCGCCCCCGAGCGCGCAGGCGACCACCTCACCGGAGCGCGCGCCCTCGACTCCGAGCACCGCGAAGGCCTCGCCTCGATCCGCGAGCACGACGTCGTCCGCGATGATCCGCTTCTCGAGCGCCGCACGAATGCGTTCCTGATCGCTCTTCGCACATTCGAGCAGCAGCGTCTCCCCCAGCCGCCCGACGCGGAGATCGGCGACGATGGCGCCGCGATGGGTCAGCAGGAGCGCCAGAGCACCCGCGCCCTCGCCGCGCTTCTCGAGCGCCTTCACGTCGGCGGTGAGCATGCCGTCGAGCCAGCGGATCCGATCCGAGCCGCGCACCTCGATCAGTCCGCGCGCGTCCATCGCGAAAACGCCGACCCCCGCCCGTACCCGATCTGCGGCGGCGCGCGGCGGCGATCCGCCGGACGGCCGATCCGGGTTCGAGCCGGGCTGGCGATCGGATCGACCGTCGGTTCGTCGCTCCGTCACGAAACGCCGCCTCCCGTGCGCTCGCCGGCGCGTTCCGGCAGCGCGCCGAAAAGGCGCTCCGAGCGGGCCGCCTGCTCCCGGAACCATTCAGCATAACGTGCGCACACGGCGTCGTACTCCTCCTCGGTATCGATGTCGAGCGCGCAGCCGCCGCTCTCCGTGACGGTGAAGAAGAACTTCGTGTCGAGCAGCTTCGCGATCGTCTTGCGGTTGATCTCGAGGGTGACGAGCCGGCCGAGCGTCCGGGCCAGACGCGGCCGGCCGCTGCGGTCGGCGATCCCGGCGAGATGCATGATGCCGAAGAGGACGGCGATCTTGAGGCCGGCGACGCGCGAGAGGAGCAGGCGGAGCGCGAGCACGAACATGTTCCAGAAACGGCGCTGATGGCGATGCTCGTACATCTCCTCGATGCGATCGAGGCGGCCGATGCGCGCCGGCCGGGCATAATGAAGGTTGTTCTGGCGGAGGCGACCGTCGCGCGTGTTGAAATAGGCGACCTCGATGCCGGGCTCCCCCGGCTTCGACGGCTTGAAGACGTCGAGCGCGTCGGCGGGACAGAGCCCGAGGACGTAGTCGGCTTCGCCGGCATGGACCCGGGCCTGGGACACTTCGACGAACGCCGAGATCTCCTGGGGCGTCGCGAGCGGCAGATCGCCGGAGAGATAGAGGATCTCGCGATCGAGATCGGCCGGCCCGGGATCGCGGCCGACGCGCACGTCGTTCGAGAGCACGCGGCGATAGGTTTCCCAGGCATTCGAGATGAGGTCGCGCTGCTGGGGCACGAGATGCAGCGGCTTCGTCAACGCGCTGCGCAGCTGCGGCGAGCCGAGGGCGACCTCGAGCTTCGGGAGATCGCCGACGACCCAGACCGCGTCGACCTCGGGGACGGATTGCAGCGTGCGGACGACGTGTGCGACGAGCGGCAGGCCGTCGACCTCGAGATAGACCTTGCTCTTGCCGTAGACGGCCTTCGCCGCCCGACTGTCCCCGGCCGTGACGATCGCGGGGATCGCCACCGCTCAGGTCCCAGCCGATTCTTCGAGCAGGAAGATCACCTGCATCGTCACGAGGAACTCGACGATCACGCCGTCTTCGACCCGCGCCTTTTCGTCGAGGATCTTGATGCCCGTGATCCCGCGCAGCGTCTGTCGCGCCCGGGCGAGACCGAGCTCGGCGGCTTCCTGCCAGCTGTTCGGCGACGCCGAGGTGATGGTCGAGACGGAGGCGATGGCCATGGCTGATGGGTCCTCGGATGCATGCCGAAGCCCCGCGCGGGGCCGCCCGGCGCGGGCTCGGCCTACCAATGCGTCTCGGTATTCGGGGCGATGTCGAAATGGAGCCGCAGCTGGACACGGTACTCGGCGACGGCGCCGGCCTCGACCTTGATGCGCTTCTCGAGGACGTCGAAGCCCGTGATGCCCCGGAGCGTCCGATTCGCCCGGGCCATCACCGACTGCGCCGCGTCCTCGAAGGAGGTCGGGCTCGAGCCGATGATCTGGCTGACCTTCGTGATCCACATCGCCGATGCTCCCTGCCGGGAGGCCAATCTAGCGCGGGCACGGTGGGGCTGCCGCGAACGGTGGCGGTCCGCCCGATCGAAAGCCCGGCCCGCCTCTGCCAGAATCGATCCTCATGGCATCGGGAAGCATCCACGGCGCGAGATCCCGCAAGACCCTGGCGAGCGATGCCCCGGCTCCGGCCCTGGCCCCTTCGCTCCGGCCCTCGATCGCCCAAAAGCTCGCCGGGCTCAGCGAAGGCGTCGCCTATTCGAGCGCCCTCGCGGCGCTCGTCGGCGGGGCGATGACGTGGGCTGTGGGCCAGGCGTTCGCGTCTCCCCGCCTCGCGCACGACGCCGCGCTCGTCGCCTGCGGAGCCTTCCTGATCTACAACGTCGACCGCTTGCGAGATCTCGCACGCGACTACCCGGGCTCGCCGAAGCGAACGGCCTTCGTCCTCCGGCACCGACCCTGGCTCGTCGGCGCGACGGGAATCGTCGGGCTGATGCTGCTCGCGCTGCTCGCCGCAGCGCCCGCCCGGAACCTCGCGCTCTGCCTCGCCGTCGGCTCGATCGGACTGCTGCACCGGCGATTGAAGCAGGACCTCCGCTTCAAGATCGCATACGTCGCAGGCGCGTGGACCGCCGCGTGTGTCGGCCTGCCGTGGCTCGCCCGCCGTGGCGCCGAGGACGAATCCGGGGGCGCGTTCGCCTGGTCGATCCTCTTCGTGGGCGCGGCGCTCGCCGCCAACCTGATCGCGTCGAACCTGCGCGAGGCGAAGCGCAGCGCGGCGAGCTGGTCGCCGAAGACGGGAATCGTCGTCGCGCGGGCCATGGCGATCGCCTCGGCAGCGGCGGCGGGCATGGCTCCCGAAGCGGTCGCTCCTCTCGGCTGGATCCCCGCCGCCGAGGCCGTTTCGCTCTGCTTCTTTCGCCCGTCCGAGCGATTCGGTCATCTCGCAGTCGACGGCGCGCTCTTGCTGGGCGCGCTGATCGCGATCGTGCGCGCGAGCGGCTGAAGGCGCGCTCCCCGACGAATCTGAACCCGTCGACTTCATGTATGAAGAGTCCGACTCGGATCTCCTTTTCGTGATCGTTCGCGGAGACCAGGTCCGTGCACTCATCCCGATCCTCGATCGAGGCATCCGGAAACCACGATTCGGTGGAGACGACGCGTCGCTGCGCGTCTATTACGCGTCCCATCCCGAGCATGCCGCTCGCGAGCGCCCGATGGAGCCCGGCCTTCGGGCCGAACGTCCTGATCGCATCCCGTACGAACAGAACGTCGAATCGTCGACCCGATCAAAGAACATGCGCTCGCTCGATCGCCGCCTCGTCGAGCCGAGCGCTCCATTCGCGATGCAGTCCCAGGCATTGTGCCAGGGCAGCGGAGCTCATCGCGTGCGGTCGCTGCGCCGTCTTACAGCCCGGGAGAAAGGTCAACAGGAGTAGGACGAGCGCCGTGACACGCCGTAAATTGAATCGGGATCTCCGGAACCACTCGTCGGTTCGTCGACGTCCAGCGCGGATCCCCTACGCCACGCTCCGATCCGCGATCGACGCCATCAGCCGCTTCGCTCCGCCGGAGCCTCGGCGACGAAGCGTATCGACCTCGAAGACCTGGATCGACGACTGGGCCCCGGCGATGCGACGAGCGACCGGGAGGAAGAACGACCTGCCCCGGCGATCCCCGAGTTCGCGCCCCGCTTCTCTCTGCAAGCGACTTCCCCATCCCCCGAAACACGATCGGCGGCGCACGCTTTGCGTACGCCGCCGAGGGTTGGATGGTGGAGCCGAGCGGGATCGAACCGCCGACCTTCGCGTTGCGAACGCGACGCTCTCCCAGCTGAGCTACGGCCCCATGAATCGAGGACTGCGATCGCGCTCCGGGCTCGGACGATCGCCTGGGGAGCGATCCGGCCGCATGAACGCTGGATTTCGAACGGCGGACCTTAGAGGTCGGCCCCGCGAGCGTCAATGGTCGCCCGGGAGCACGCGAGGCCGACGCGAGGCGCAGCGTCCGATCGGCGCGCCAGACCACCGCTCGAGCGCGTTGCGGCCCCTCGGGAAGGAAGGTTGCCGCGCGGAGTCGTTCAGACGAGACCGAGAGCAGCGTCCTGTGCGGCCGAATCGACATGCTCGAATTGCAGGATGCCGAGCCGCTCGAAAGCCGCCCGGACCCGCGGCGTCAGCAGGCCGAGTCGGCGCAGGTTCGGAACGACCCGGGCGAAGAGCTGGATCCGGAAGAGCTGCAGGATCGGCGATTCGAGCATGCACTGCTTGTACGGCTCACGCTCGAGGCCGAAGTAGTCGGCGGTCTCCTCGCCGATCAGCCGATCGCGCATCAGCTCGCAGGCCTCGATCACGAAGTCCTCGCGATCCCGGCGCTCGGACTCCGGCATGCCCGCATAGTAGTCCTGCAGCGACAGGACGCCGAAGGCGACGTGGCGCGACTCGTCGCGCATGACGAGGTGGATCAGGTCCTTCAGCAGCTTCTCGCTCGTCAGCTGGTGGAAGTTCGCGAAGGCGGCCATCGCGAGGCCTTCGACGAGGATCTGCATGCCGAGGTATTTCAGATCCCAGCGCGAGTCCTGGATGATCCCGTCGAGCAGGCTCTTCAGGCTCGGGTTGACGGGCCACTCCCATTCGATCTTCTCCATCAGATAGCGGGAGAAGACTTCGACGTGGCGCGCCTCGTCCATCGTCTGGCTCGCGGCGTAGAGCTTCGCGTCCATGAAGGGCACGGCCGACACCAGCTGCGACGCGACGATCAGCGCGCCCTGCTCGCCGTGCATGAACTGCGAGAGCTGCCAGGCGACCTGGCAATGACGGACGCGCAGCTGCTCGCGCGCGTTCATTTTTTCGTAGGGCCCGTAGCCGCGCAGCGGATTGATCTCGGCGGGCAGGATCGGCTGCTCCGGATCGACGTCGATCGACCAATCGAGATCCGCGGCGCCGTCCCATTGATCGCGCTTCGCCTTCGCGTAGAGCTCGCGCAGACTCGAGGACGGCGAGCCGTAGCGCCAGACATAACAGGTGTCGAAGGACGTGAGGACGCGCTCGAGGTCCGGGGAGAGGGGCGTGGAAGAGCCGGCGACGGGGGCAGGCGACGACGAGGGCGGGACGTTCTGGACGAAGGACGAACCGGCAGACATGACGGCGGATCTCCGGACGGGCGAGGGACGACCCCTCGGCGACCCGATCCCGCCCGATGCCGGGAAGCTCCCGGAGCGTGGGCAGAAACCATCGCCTGCCCGACTCATCGGCCCGTTTGGCCCTCGCCTGAGTGATTCCGCAACCCGAGCCGGCGGGAAGGACGCCGGCAGAACGCCTCGGGCGCGGCGGCGCACGCCGCGCCGAAGCCGCCCCAGAGGCTGTGAAGAGATCGTCGACCGAGCGACGCGCAGCGCCGGTGGGTCAGATGCAAGGCGCGACGACG
>CAZFKD010000123.1:0-9663 GCA_964519695.1 uncultured Spirochaetaceae bacterium | reverse complement strand
TCAAAACTGCGGAAGACGGGATAGAAAAAAAGTCCACTTTTCCGGAGCAAGGTCACATTCTGCCAGCCCTCATCCGTGGAGTCGCGATTTCGTGCGCACCCTTCCTGCGTCACTCTCTGCCGCCGACGGCACGGGATTGCATCTTCGGCACCGGCCGCGCGACGGTGCGCGTGGGACGGTCCTCGTGGTGCACGGACTTGGCGAGCACGCCGGTCGGTACGAGTCCGTGGCGGCGTGGCTGAACGCGCGAGGCTGGGACGTCGTCGCGTACGACCAGCGCGGACACGGCCACTCCGAGGGCGCGCGCGGTGTGATTCCCACTGCGGACGCGCTGCTCAGGGACCTCGAGCTCGTGATTGACCTCGCGCGTCCGTCGGAGATTGCTGCACCGCTCGTTCTCCTCGGGCATTCGATGGGGGGCGCCGTCGCTGCGCACCTTGTCGCGGAGAAAGGACGTGCCGTCGACGGATTCGTGCTCACGTCCCCCGCACTCGCGGCGGACCTGAGCGGCGTGCAGCGGCTGCAGCTCTTGATCGGCGAGCGCCTCGCACCGTAGGTTGCGCAGGGGAACGGACTCGATCCCAACGCCATCGCGCACGACCCTTAGGTGGTGCGCGCCTACATCCCTGGCGAACAAGTTCCGGGTTCTGGCTCGCGGCGGCAGCCTATGTGCTGATGCAAGAGCTTCAGACGATGGCCCGGTTCACGGACTGCGCCGACGCACAGGTGGAGACGCTTCGGAGCAAGCTGCTTGAGGTGGCTGCTCGCGTCGTCGTCTCGGTGCGGCGGATCGCGGTGCACCTGCCGAAGCAGTTCCCAGGGCTCGCCGCCTGGCAGCAGATCGCGCTCGCCGCGGGCGGCCGCTCGCCCTGATCGGATCCCCGTGTCCGGGCTCGAATCGACTGCGACCGGTGGCAGCGAAGGCGAAACGACGTCTTCGAATCGAAAACATCGACCAAGCTCATCGCTCGATCCGGACCCACGGAACGTTCAGCATGCGGAGGCCCGATCGACACAAGGAATGCGTTCGATGTACGAACCTTCGCTGACGCGCGTGAATAGTCCGGGCTAGAGCCCAACTCATGAATGTCGAAGCAGGATGCACATGCATTCGAGCCTGACGAAGCCCAGAAAGTTCTCGTCGCGCTCCGACGCTACGGCAAGCCGACCTCGGGCCAACCGACTGCCGGCACCGACGCAGCACCGGACGGAGGCGGATCCGCTATTCGACTCGCTCTCCCGGCGCGTGTCATCGGGCGTGGTGTCGAGAGTGCTCCGCCGGGCCACGGGCGCGTAAGGTCGCGTGCGGGGCGCTCTGCCGGCCGGAGGGCGGGAGTGCCCTCCGGCCGACCGCCTGAGATCGCGCTCCGGGGCTCAGTCGAGGATGCCCCGAAGCGATCGGCGCACGGCCCATTTCTTGAACAGGTCGGCAGCGTACGTGGATTCGATTACGCTGACCGTGACGGCGTCGCCCGCTGCGAGGGCGTTCCACTCGCTGAGCGGACTGTTGTCGGCGGGGTGTCCAACGTCGACGGGCGGTAGGCCGAGACGGTCGTCCTGGGCCTCGACGCCGACACCCGGAAGACCAATGTCGGCGGGGATGCCGACGGCCCGTGCCAGTACCCCGTCGCCGAGATTCTCGTAGAAGACGACACCGATGTTGGCAGCGCGACCGACGTTGGTGAGCTTGAAGCCGAAATCGCTGGCGGTCTGGGTGGCTGCGTCGATGGGCGGGAAGTTCACGTTCAGGCCCGTGAATGGCGGCAGGCGAACCACGCCGTCCCGCGTGATCTCCTCGATCAGCTGGAGCGTGAGTTCGGCGACGACCTCCGCTTCCTCGGCTTCCTCAGAATCCGCGCTCAAGGCGATGGCCGGGATGCCCTTGTTCAGCGCGGCGAGCGCTGCAGCGACCGTGCCCGAATGGTTGGTGACGTGACCGACGTTATTCCCTTCGTTGGGACCCGAGAGCACGAGATCCGGCTTGGTGCCCCATTTCTGCTGGGCGAGTACGTCGATCCCGTAGAGCACCGCGGCAACGGGTCTGCCCGCGACGTAGTGCTGATCCGGCGCGATCGTAGTCACCCCGATCCCGAAGGAGCCGGCGGGGAGCAGTCCGCCCTCCGAAGGCCTCGAGGTCGGCAGAATCGGCCTCAGGAAATCGAGCGCGCCGGATTGGCCGCTCTGTCCGACGTAGGGCGCGCTCATGATCACGTCGTGGCCCGCCTCGACGAGCGCCGTGAAAAGGACCTGGATGTTGGGGGTTTCGAACCCGTCGTCGTTGGTCAGGACGATGCGGAGGGGTGCTTCGGCGCTTGCTGCGAGCGGGGCCAATGCGATCTGGAGAGCAGTTGCGATTCCAATGAGCACGTGGGCTCTGAGCTTCATGATTCCACCTCTTAGTTGAGTTGCCAGGGCTCCGAGAGCCAGCGGCGACCGTGGCAAGGTAACCGCGGGCCGAGGGCTCGGTCCACCCTCGTCGTGGTCGACCTCGGAATGCGCGCATGTCCCCGAGAATACTCGGATTGTTCGCGGTTCATGAGCCTCGACCCGGCCCGCCTCAGGTTCGTCGGCCGTGATCCCCCGGACGGGCCCCCCGGCGGGCCAGTTGACCCATATGGCGTCAACGGTGGTGCAGGAAATCCCGCTCAAACTTTCCACGCGCCGCCCGCGACGGGTCGATGCCTCAGGGCATCGGCCCGTCGTAGGACGGGCTCGCGAGGCCGCGCATGTGGGCCACGAGACCGCGGATCTCCTCGTCGGACATCGACGTACCCCACGGCGCCATCGTCGCCGACTTCCCGACCGCCGTGCCGCCTTCCTTGACCACCTTGAAGAGATGTTCGTTCGAGAGGGCATTCATGTAGGCGCCGTCCGCATGTTTGGCGGGCGTCGGCGTCAGACCGGCGCTGAGCGGGCCATCGCCGGCGCCGACCGCGCCATGACAGGACGCGCAGTTCGCTGCATAGAGCTCGTCGGCGGGGCGGGTCGCCTTCACCGTCTGCTCCTCGACGGGCGCCGGCGCGAGGCGCGCGGCCGTCGGGGCTGCCTCGACCGACTGCAAGGCCGCCGCGAGCCGCGGCGCGAGACGCTTCAGGCGATCCTTCTCGACCTCGATCCGGACCTTCTCGGCGATCGCCCGCGCCGCCGCGGACTGATTCGGAACGGAGTCGTCGACCTCGCCGCAACCGGCGGCCGCGAGGGCCAGACAGGCGATGAACGAAGCGGTGGCAAGACGATGGGGATGCACGGCGGAAGTCCTCTCGAGAGATGTTTCGGGCCGGAACGCGGAGCGTACGGGCTGGGCCGACCGGGGCTTGCGGGACGGCCAGAAACTACGAATTTTCGCGGGCCTGCGCACGCCCTCGGGCGATCTTCGGGACCGAGGCAACCTTTCGCGGCAGCCGCTCCTACGACCAGGCCGGGTCCAGCTGCTCGAGCCGGTCCGTCCGGACCCATTCCCAGCGGAGCTCCCGCCGCGCGATCCGCCATTCGCCGGCGCGACGCTCGAAGCGGTCCACGTAGCGGATCCCCATGACCAGATCCGCGACGTCGCGGCTCGCCGGCCCTGGGCCGGACCGGTCCTGCAGGGCGCGGGCGTCGCCCGTCGGGTCGTGCGGGCGCGAGCCGCCTGCCCCGACCGGCGCAGCTTCCGCCGCCACCGGCGCCCCCGATGCCGGTTCCGATGCCGATGCCGCGAGCACGTGATGGCAAATCGCATACGACTCGGCCCGCGCGACGTCGCCCTCGATCTCGATCAGCGACTGCCCGAGCTTGTGCATCGTCGTGCGGAAGCGCGCATGGACCTCGCTCGCGACGAAAGCGAGAAAGCCCTCGACGTCGCCCTTGTACGTGCCGTGATCGTCCCAGGCATCGGGATGGTAGGTCGAGCGGACCAGCTCGAGGTCGCGGCGATCCACCCCTCGGCAGTAGCGGAGCAGCTGCCGCTCGATCTCGGCGCGATCCAGGACCGCCTGCTCGAGGGCCTCGTGGACCGCGACATCGGACCCGAGCGCGGTCCGCGGCACGGCGACGAGGACGGGATCGCTCCCGTCCCGCCCTCCGCGCTGGAATCCCGGATACGCCCGCTGCGACCCGATCGCGACGACGCGCTCCCATTCGAAGCTCATCCGGCGGTGGGCGATCTTCCAGCCGCTGCCGCGATCTTCGAGGCGATCGAGGTAGCGCACGCCCATCACGAGGTCGGTCGCGGCCTCGGTCTCCGGGCCGCCGGCGGAGCGGGCAGGACGCGCGATGTGGTGTGCGATCGCGTAGGTCTCGGCAAAGGCGTTGCGACCGTCTTCGGCGACCTCGATCAGACAGTTGCCGAGCTTGTGCATCGTGCAGTCGTATGCATCCAGGACCGTCGGCTTCAGCCAGGCGATGAAGCCGTCGACGCCGCCCTGATAGCCGCCATGATCGTCGAAGGCGCCCGGATGGTAGGCGCTCCGGACCAGCTCGGGATCGCAGCGGTCGACGCCGCGCGCATAGCGCTGCAGCGCCTCCCGGCAGGCGTGCTTCGCGACGAGGACGTCGGGGTCGACCCGGCGACCGCTCGCGCTCGGAAACCTGTAGACGGGATCCTCCGCGGAGTGATGGCCGCGGAAGTAGCCCGCCGGGAGCGGGATGCCGCCGACGGGGTCGACCCGATGCCAGTCCCAGGCGCAGACGCGCCGCGCGATCCGCCACTCGCCGTCCCGCCGCTCGAAGTCGTCGACGTAGCGCAGCCCGTAGACGAGGTCCCGGCCGCCGGCGGCCCCCTCCCCGGACGCGTCCGCCTGCGCGCTGCCGGCGTGCGGCTCCGGCGTGCGGATATGGTGGGCCTCCGCGTAGGACTCGACGCGGGCACGATCGGGGGAGACGAATTCGATCAGGATGTTGCCCGCGAAATGCTGCGTGTTCGAGAAATGGGCCCAGACGCCCGGACGCAGCGTCTCGACGAATCCCGAAACGGCCCCCTTGTAGTAGCCGTGATCGTCGCAGGCGTCCGGATGATAGGCGGCGAGGACGAGCGCGGGATCCCGGCGATCGATCCCGCGCCAGTAGCGCGCGAGCACGTCGCGGATCGCGCATTCGTCGCCGAGCCTCGCCCATCGCTCGTCCATGCCGTCTCCTCGGAGCGCGCTCAGATCGTGAGCCTCGGCGCGTCGGGATCGAAGGGCGAGGACTCGTCGCCCCCGAAGAAGGGAAACGGCAGGGCGCCGTCGCTGCCCGGCGGCGGGGGACGATCGGTCGCGCTTCGCTCGCCGGTGAACCGGCGGCGCTGCTCGATGAAGTAGGGCTCCCAGGGCACGAGCTCGATCGCCTCGTCGATCGTGAGGATCGCGCCGATCCGGTCTCCGCTCTGGAAGAGTGCTTCGGCGAGGGTGTCGAGGATGCCGGGGAGCTGCCGCTCGGTCGTGGATACGGCGCGGTCGGCAAGGGCGATCGCGAGCTCGAGGCCGGCCTCGCTCGGCTCGCCCTCGGTCGCGATGAACCAGGCGGCGGCGTTCTCGTGGGGGAACAGATGAAGGGATGCGGGCGCGTCGAGGAGCCGCTCGGCATGGCGCTCGAGCGCCGCTGGATCCAGGCGCGCGAGCGGCACGATGCCGATCGCGGCCGAGACCGCACAGGCGATCGCGGCGACCGCGGCCAGCCGCATGCGCATCGACGCGGCGGGCCGCCCGAAATCCAGTGCACCGAGCCACCATGTCGCCACGTGCCCGCCGACGAATCCCCCGAGATGAGCGCCCCCGGCGACGTAGTTGCGCAGGAGCGGATCGAGGATCAGGAACTGCAGCACGACCGCGCCCAGGAAGAGCCGCCTCGGCAGTCGCCACTCGCAGGGCAGCGCGGCGGGGAAATGGAGCTCGAGCGCGAGGATCGCCCCCGCCAGGGCTGCGACGAGACCGGAAGCGCCGAGCACCTCCCGATGACCGGCGAAGAGGATGCCCGCGATCGTCCCGATCCCGCCGAGAAAGAGCACGAGCACCGTCCGCCAGCCCCCGAGCGGCCGCTCGACCAGCGGTCCGAGCACGATGAATCCGCCGATGTTGATGGCGAGATGAATGGGCAGTCCGCGCAGACCCGGGATCAGGCGCTCGACGAAGCCGGGCTCGGCCGGCAGAGCATGGAGGAAATGCGACGTCACTCCGCGCCAGAGCTCGCCGCGCGCGAAGAGCTCGGGGAGGAAGGCGCCGATCTGGTCCACGAGCGGATCGCGGAGCTGGAAGCCGGTGCCGACGAGACAGAGCACGACGGTCGCCCAGGTCGCGAAGAGGCGGAGCGGCTGCGCGGCGAGCGCTTCGAGGCTCGCCATCGCTTGCAGCTGCTCGGGACCGTCTTCGCTTCCGGCGATGCGCGCGAGCAGGCGCTCCCGAACCAGCGCCGGCCCGACATCGGGCTCGACGAAGTCGCCGCGCTTGACCACGAGCAAACCGCTCGTCGTCCCGATCAACAGGGCTCGGGCCGCGAGACCGAGATGGGTGATCGAGGCGTAGGGATGGAGCGGGGAGCGGACGAGTCCCCGCGACCGGATGAGTCGGAAGCCCGCCTCTTCGAAGACGATCGCGCCTCCCCGCTCGAGTCGGACGCGACGCGCCTCCGGGCTCGATGCGGCATCGTCTCCTGAATCAGCCGACATCGGGCCAGCGTAGCGCGCTCATGAGACCTCGATGGCGGCTCGGCGAGGCGCCCGAAACGAGTGCGCGGAGCCCGGCTCTCCGGCCGACTCCGCGCGCTCTCGAAACGAACGACCCGCACTAATCCTCGGGCGTGATGGCGATCGTCGGGAAGACCCGCGAGTAGAAGATCACGACGGCCAGGAAGAGGCCTCCGAATCCCAGCGCGACGCCGATCTGGATCGGGCCCAGCCACGACAGCATCTCGCCCTTCACGACCGAGGGCCAGATCAGCAGGTTGCGCTCGAGCCAGAGGCCGAAGAGCAGCGTTCCGGCGACCGGTCCCGCGATCCACGGCGTCTTCTTCGGCTCGCGGCCGAGCAGCACCCAGAACGGGATCAGCCAGTTGCAGGCCCAGACCGCCATCGAGATCCAGCCGTAGCCGGTCTGGAGGCGCGCCCACTCGAAGTCCCAGTTCTGCCAGCTCTTCGCGAAGGCCTCCGCCGAATAGCCCTTGTCGATCATGAATTGATCGCCGAGGCGGTCGCGGACGAAGAAGGTCTCCTCCGGAAGGTTGCCGTAGTAGATCACCAGGTACTGCGACCAGAAGAGGTACATCCAGAAGATCGAGAAGGCGAACATCATCTTGCCGACATCGAGCTGGCGATTGCCGGTGATGTTGCCCTGAAAGCCCGGGACACCGCGGCTCGCGAGGCCGGAGATGGCGCTCGCCGCGACGGCGGAGAGGATGCCGCCCCAGCAGACGAAGTTGCCGAAGAGATTCGAGAACCAGGCCTGCTCCATGCTCATGACCTGGTCGAAGCTGAAGAACGCGAATCCAATGCCGTAGGTCAGCGCGATGATCGGCGCGAGGAAGTTCGTGCGGTTCTTCGCCGCGAGCCGCTCCTCTTCGTCGCCCAGCCAACCGGCGGTCCAACTGGCCGCGAGGTTCTTCGCGGCCCCCGTGCCGTGCTCGGCGAGATTGCGCAGGGTCGGGCGCACCGACGCCTTGATGTAGAGCACGGCCAGCAGCGCCATCGCCCCGAGCAGCGCGACGTCCATCCCGTAGAAGCGCTGCTTGTTGAGCCAAGGCTCCTTGCCATGCATCGCGCCGTTCTTCTGCCAGTCGAAGAGGTGCTCGCCGCCGAAGATGCCGACGATGCCGAGCACGAGCGCTACGGGGATGAAGGCGGCAAACGACTCGGCGAAGCGGCGGTAGGGACCCGGCCAGGTCGCACCGACGATCGTATAGGCCGCCGCGAGGGTGAGGCCGCCGCAGGCCAGCATGGTGAAGAAGATGAAATTCGAGTGGAACGCGAGCCAGGTCGTCTGCGGATCGCGCATCAGGCCGCCCGCGAAGGCGACGACGCCGAGGACGATCAGGCCGAGACAGATGCTGAAGAGAGGCTGCGGAAGAACGCCCGGATTGGCGCGTTCGCCGGCCGCTGCTCGGGAGCTCACTGGGCACCTCCCAACTGACCGTTGAGGTCACGGATGTAGTTGACGACGTCCCAGCGCTCGGTCGGCGAGATCCGGCGATAGTTCGGCATGCGGCCGCGGCCGATGGAGATCGTGGTGTAGATGTGGCCGTCGGTGAGCCCGGTCGCGAGACTGAATCCCATGGGACCGGGGCCGATCGGGAGCACGCCCGCGATCGGACCGCGCGGCGCCGCGATCGGACCGTCGCCGCCGCCCGTCTTACCATGGCAGGTCGCGCAGGTCACGTCGAAGATCGCCTTGCCGTTCGCGAGCGACTCGAGCGTCGGCTTGACCGGATTGACGAGCGACTCCTGCGCATCGACGGAGAGCAGCGCCGGCTCAGCCACGTCGGCCCAGCCGATCGGGATGGTGCCCTCGGGCGGGGAAAATGCCTCGACGCGATCTTCCATGCCGACCGACTCGAGGGTCTCGTGCGCCTGGACCGCCAGCTGCCGTTTCATCTGCGGGAACCACTCGACCGAGACCTGCTCCCAGCACCCGGGCACGCCGGCGACGGCGAGCAGAAGTGCCGCCATCAGCGAGCGAGGCGCCCGCGGCGACCGGCTGAGCAGCCGCGGCGACCAATGATCAGTGGGCCTCCGCACGCTTGACCTCCTTGGCGTTGTGACCGCGCATCAAGCTCTCGACCTCGGCCGCATCGCGTTCTTCGCAGCGCACGACCACGCCGAACTCCTCGGCCGAGAAGCGCGGGCTGTAGTGTTTGTCGAGCGGCCGTGGATACAGCCCCGCAAGGATCGCGAGGCCGACGACGACGAGGATGCCGCCGAAGAGCGTCTGCAGCTCGAAGCCGATGATCCACATCGGGGGGATCGCCGCGATGTTCTTGCCGGCGATCTTGATCGGCCAGTCCATCGACATCCAGATCTGGATGCCGAAACCGAAAACGACCCCGACGAGCGAACCGAAGAGATGGAACGACCGGACCTTCGAGGGCCGCGGATCCTCCGCGAGCTCGATCTCCTCGAAGGGCGCGGGGGAATACGTAGTCAGGTCGGTGAAGCCGCGGGCCTTCAGCTTGCGCACGACCGTCGCGACGTCGGACGGGTAATCGTAGACACTGACGAGCTCGGCCATCAGTGGGCTCCTCCATGACCGGCGTGAGAGGCATGCCGCGCGTGGTCCCGCGCGTGGATGTCCAGCTCCTTGACCTCCGAGATCGCGATGATCGGGAACATCTTGAGGTAGAGCAGGAAGAACATGCTGAACCAGCAGAAGCTGCCGGCCAGCACGATCATCTCGACGAGGCTCGGGATGTAGAGACCCCAGGCCGCGGGGATGTACTCGCGCGAGAGCGACGTGATGATGATGACGTAGCGCTCGAACCACATGCCCAGGTTGATGAAGAAGCAGAGCACGAAGAGGAAGGGGATGTTCGTGCGGAGTCGCTTGAGCCAAAGGAGTTGCGGCATCACGACGTTGAAGATGATCATGCACCACGTCGAGAACCAGTAGGGACCGAAGGCCCGCTGCCAGAACGAGGTCTGCTCGAACTCGATCGCCGAGTACCACGCGATGAAGTACTCGGCGCCGTAGGCGTAGCCGCAGATGAGGGACGTGAAGAGGATGA
>CAZFKD010000122.1:830-9827 GCA_964519695.1 uncultured Spirochaetaceae bacterium | reverse complement strand
CCGGTGCATGGTGGGTTCCCGGGCAGGTCGACGCGGGCGACCGGCCGTATCCGATCTCGCTCGAGGACGACCTCGCGTCGTCGCTCGGCGTCGGCGTCGGCGACGCGATCCGATGGCAGATCCAGGGCGTCGAGATCGAGACCGTCGTCGCGAATCTGCGTCACGTCGACTGGGGCCGGATGGCGACGAACTTCTTCGTCGTGTTCCCGAC
The DNA here is from genome assembly GCA_964519695.1 of uncultured Spirochaetaceae bacterium. GTDB lineage: Bacteria > Myxococcota_A > UBA9160 > UBA9160 > UBA4427 > UBA4427. The sequence goes on along the minus strand of CAZFKD010000122.1, from coordinate 9,616 downwards.
CGCCGCCCTCGAGAGCGCGCCGCAGACGCGCGTCCTGCTCGCCTTCCTGCCCGACGAGCAGGCGCGCGCCGCCCTCCAGCGCGAGGTCGTCGTCGGATTCCCCAACGTGTCGGCGCTCGACGCGACGCTGATCCTGCGCTCGCTCGACTCGATGTTCGAGCAGATCGGCATCGCCGTGCGCGTGCTCTCGCTCTTCACGCTGGCGACCGGGCTCGCGATCCTCGTCGCCGCCTCGCTCGCCGCGCGCAGAGAACGGGCGCGGGAGGCCCTGTTGTTGCGGGTACTCGGCGCTTCTCGCTCGCTGCTCCGGCGAATCGCGGCTGCAGAAGTCGTCGCCCTGGCCGCGCTCGCCGCCATCGTCGGCGCCATCGCCTCGCTCGCCGCGGCGGCGGGTCTGGTCTGGTGGGTGTTCGGGCTCCGCTTCGATCCGCCCCTGCTGGATCTCGCGGCGCTGGCGCTCGCGGCGTTCGTCATCACGGCGATCGTCGGTGCGGCGACGGCCGTGACGGCGCCGGCGCGTTCGCCGATCGAGGGCCTGCGCGGCGAGGCAGGCTGAATCCGGCCATCGCGGCGCCGGTGTACGGCGACTGGAGAGGGTGCGACCGCGAGCGGGCAGTTGATAGACTCGCGCCGCTCTGCTCGAATGCAGCGGGCGCGGGGAGTCGTCGTTGGGCCGGGGACTCGGGGATCTCATCGAAGAGGCGAATCGCCGGCGCGTCTTTCGGACGACGGGCGTCTACGTCGTCGCGGTCTGGGGGCTTTCCCAGGGCGCGGTCCAGGTCGCGCCGGCCCTCGGGCTGCCGCCCGAGATCGTCCGCTTCATCCTGATCGGCGCCGTCGTCCTGCTGCCCGTGGTCGTCGGCCCGGCCTGGCATTTCGACGTGAGTCGCGAAGGGATCGTACGGGCACCCGACGATCAAACGACCCTGGGCGTCGGCGACGCCGATACGCTCGCGACGATGCCGGCGGCGCTCGGGGCCGACGAAGGGGCCGGTGCGCTCGTCGTCCGCTGGACGGACGTCGAGGGGCAGGGCGCAGCGATGTTCCGGGAGGCGTTCTTCATCGGGCGCGGCGCGGAGTGTCGGGTTCGCTTCTACGACCCGCTCGTCTCGCGCAAGCATGCGCGAGTCCATCCCGAGGCGGGCGTCTGGATGATCGAGGACCTCGGGAGCCGGAACGGGACGCTGCTCGACGAGAAGCGCATCGCTGCGCCTGCGGCGCTCGCGTTCGAGGGTGCGCTGCGGGTCAACGAGGCGGGACACCCGCTCCGGCTCGAGCACGTCGCGGCCGGCCCCGCCTATCATGCGGCGATGACCCGGTTCGGGGATGGCCCGACGATCGCCCACGTCCGCGCTCCGGCGCGCGAGCGGACGCCGCTGCCCGGCCCCGGCCCGATCGGGAAGGAGTCTGCGTGAGCCGAATCGTCATCCGCGGAACGGGGCTCTTCACACCGGAGGGCGGCGTGACCAACGACGAGCTCGTCGCATCTCTGACGGCGGCGACGCTGCGCTGGAACGAGGCGAACGCCGACGCGATCGCGCGCGGCGAGGTCGCGGCGCGCGACCTGCCGTCGTCGAAGTTCATCGTGCGCGCTTCCGGTGTCGGCCACCGCTACGTGGTCGACAAGGCGGGCGTCCTCGATCCGGAGCGCCTGCGGCCGCGGCTGCGCCGCCGCGGCGAGGAGGAGCTCTCGTTGCAGGCCGAGATCTGCGTCGCCGCTGCCCGCGACGCGCTCGCGCAGGCCGGTCGCAGCGGCAGCGACGTCGACGCGATCGTGGTGGGCTGCTCGAATCTGCAGCGGCCGTATCCGGCGATCGCGATCGAGGTCCAGGCGGCGCTCGGCGCCAGCGGCTTTTCCTACGACATGAACGTCGCCTGCTCGTCCGCGACCTTCGCGATCCAGAACGTGGTCGATGCGCTGCGAAACGGGCATGCGCGCTGCGCCCTCGTCCTGAATCCCGAGCTGACCTCCGGACATACGAACTTCGAGCTGCGGGAGTTCCATTTCATCTTTGGCGACGCCTGCACGGCGGTCGTCCTCGAACGCGAGGACGCGGCGGGCGAAGCGCAGGGCGGCGAGGCCTGGGAGGTGCTCGGCACGCGTCTCGCGACCCGATTCTCGAACAACATCCGCAACGATGCGGGCTTCCTCAATCGCTGCGAGGAGCCGGCTCGGGCGCCCCACGAGCTGCTCTTCCGTCAGAACGGTCGCCAGGTCGCGAACGAGGTCTGCCCGATGGTCGCCGAGCATCTGCGCGCGCATCTCGCCGACGCCGGCATCCCGGTCGAGCGCGTGCGGCGGCTCTGGCTCCATCAGGCGAACCTCGCGATGAACCGCACGATCGCGAAGGCGCTGCTCGGCCGCGAGGTCTCTGCCGAGGAGGCACCGGTCATCCTCGACGAGTACGCCAACACGAGCTCGGCCGGCTCCGTGATCGCATTCCACGAGCATCGCGAAGGGATCGCAGCCGGCGAATGCGCCGTGCTCTGCTCCTTCGGCGCGGGCTATTCGATCGGAAGCGTCCTGCTGCGCAAGCTGCGCGACTGAAGTCGCGCCGCGATCCGGATCGCGAGGGCGAGCCCGAGCAGCAGCACGCCCGGCGCATAACGCGGATTCTCGCCGAATCGGCCGGCGTAGGTCGCGGAGAAGATCACGAACAGCAGCGCCTGGCCGGTCCCGTGCAGCGCTCGCCAGGCGCGGCCGCCGAGGGCGCGCCGGGCCGCATCGTTCGACGTCGCCGCCATCGCGACGACGAAGGCGAAGCCGAGGCCGCCGACGACGACCTCGAAATCGGGCGTGAGCGTGGCCGGATCGCGGCGCGCGAGATTCAGGATCGCGGCGCCGTGGACGAGCTGGGCCGTCGCGAAGGCGAGCCCGAGCGCCCTTCGCCGGGCGAGCAGCGCTCGCGAGAGGGGCCCCGGCGCGATTCGCGCGATCGAGGAAGCGAGAAAGGCGAGCAGGAAGAGCGGGAAGGCGATCTGGGCGGTCGCTCGCGTGATGGCGCGCGACCCGAGCAGGGCGGTTCCTTGAAGGACGAGAGTGGCGGCGACCACGAGCAGCGAGACCGCGAGGGTCCAGGCGATCGCATGGGCCGGTCGGTTCGCCCAGGCGAGCCAGAGGGGATGGTCACGGGCTGCTCGCGTCGAATCCAAGCCGTTCCTCCCGCTCGCGGCGCCGGCGACGGAATAGCGACCGGGAGCAGTCCAATCAAGCGCGTCGATCCGATATGTTCCGCGACCGATGTCGAGAGCCCGCGCACCGCTCGCCCCGTTTCCGTCTTCCTCGCCCGCTCCGGGCCGTTCGGCGCCGCCTCGCTCGCGGGCGCTCGCTGCGCGCTTGCTGCTCGTCCTGATCGTTCTCCTCCCGGCTCCGGACGTGGCGCTTGCGGCCGCCCCGGGCCCCGGGACGGTCGTGCGCGCCCTGACCTTCGCGGAGCGTTCGCAACCGGACCGGACGATTCCGCTCGAGGGACTCCTTGCCGCCTGTGGAGAACGGACGATCGAGGTCGACGATCCTTATCACGGGCGCCGCATGCGCTACCGCGCGCTGGCCTTTCGCTGTGTGCTCGATCAGGGATTCGCGAGCCGGGGCGGCGCTGCGTCGCTCGCGCAGGAGAGCCTGCTGCTCCGGGCACGCGATGGATACGCGCGGCCGGCCTCCGGCGCCCTCGTCGTCGACGCGAACGCCTTCCTCGCGTTCGGCGAGCCGGGCCTCGAAGCGGGAAGCGCCGCGCAGGGCCGCGCGCTGCCGGGCTTCTCGCCGATCGATCGCCGGCAGGTCGATCCCGCGCCTTTCTATCTGGTCTGGACCGGCGCCGAGCGCGGCGACCCCCACGAACTCCCCTGGCCCTATCAGCTCGACACGATCGAGATCGCGCCCTTCGAAGAGGCGTTCCCGCATACGGCGCCGCATGGGCTCCCGGAATCCGATCCCGGATGGCGTGGCTATGCGCTCTTCCAGCAGGCCTGCAGCGCCTGTCACGCCATCAATGGGGAGGGCGGCAAGGTCGGTCCCGACCTGAACGTGCCCATGAGCATCGTCGAGTACCGACCACTCGAACAGATCCGCGCCTACGTCCGCGATCCGCAGGCGACGCGCTACACCAGCATGCCGGCACACCCGCATTTCAGCCGGGGCGACCTCGACGCCCTGATCGCCTACTTCGAGGCGATGCGCACGCGCAAGCACGATCCGCGCGCGCGGGTGGACCCTTGAGCGCCGGGCCGCGCCCGGTCGTCGCGGGCCGACGCGCGCTGCCGCTGCGCAACGCGATGCTCCTGCTGGGCCGGAACCCGATCGATCTGCGTCCGGGGCGGTTCCTGCTGCACGTCTTTCGCGATCTCGTCGCCGGCCGGGTCGCGATGGTGCTCTCGTGCGGCGCGCTCGATGCGCGTACGCCGCTGCTGGCGCGGGTGCATTCGTCGTGTCTCACGAGCGAATGCCTGATGGGCTGCGACTGCGACTGCGCGGGGCAGCTCGAGGGCGCGCTCGAACGGATCGCGGAACGGGGACGCGGCGCGCTCGTCTATCTGATGCAGGAGGGCCGCGGCGCCGGGCTCTCGGCGAAGGCCCGTGATCGTATGCTCGTCCAGGCGAGCGGCAGCCGCCTGACGACCTTCGATGCCTACGCCGAGATGGGTCTGCCGCCGGATCTCCGACGCTACGACGCAGCCGCTTCGATGCTCGCGATCCTGGGCGTCCGCGGGCCGCTCCGACTGATGACGAACAATCCCGAGAAGGTGTCGGCCGTCGCCCGTGCGCTCGCCGCCGAGAAGCTCGAGATCGAAGGCACCGAGCCCGTCGCCGGCGCCCTCTCGCCGTGGAACCGCGACTATCTGCGCGCGAAGCGAAGCGCGGGCCATTCGCTCGAGCGGCTCGACGGCGCTGCGGGGGAGCGGCCTCCGGAGCGCGTGCGCGCATTCGCGCCGGTGGTCCATGCCGACGAGCCGGGGCGCCTCGTCACGGCCTCGTATTTCCTGCCGATCGCGCTGCCGATCGGAACCGCGGGCGGCGCCTGTGCGGATGCCGATCCGCGCGGCCAGCGCGAGTTCTCGGTCGCCTGGTTTCGTGCGAGCATCCTGGTCGATCGCGCGAGCGGGCGCGAATCGATCGTCCTCTCGCGCGGCGACGAATCGGATCCGGCGGCGATCCCGCTGCCGGAAAGGGCGGACTGGATCCCGCTCTCGCTCCTCGATCGCCTGCCGATGGCGGCGGCGACCGGTCGCCGGGCGCTCGCCGTCGCGCTCGAGCGGATCCTCGATCGCGGACGAGGACGGGTCGGCGTCGTCTGGGACGAGGCCACGCTCGCCACGGTGGATCTGCCGGCCGCGGCACCGTGCGACGATGTCTGATCCGACCGATTCGGCAGCCCGGGGCCGGGCGCTGCTCGCGGAGCGGATCGCGGCGGCGCCGTCCCATGTCGCTTCGGTGCCCGAGATCCTGACGCCGCTGCTCGAGCGCCCGGCTCGGCTTCCGCGCACCCTCGTCACGACCGGAATCGGGACCTCCGAAGGCCATGCACGCCATCTGGCCGAGCTCGCTGCGAAGGTTTTCGATCAGCCCGCGCGTCATGCCTCGACGGGCTCGCTCGTCGCCGGCGCTCCGCCGGGAGCGGACGAGGACTGGCTGGTCGTCTTCTCGCAGGGACTCTCGGCGAACGCCCGCTTCGCGCTCCGCGACGTCGAGGCCTGGGGTGGCGTCGTGCTCGTCACGGGTCTCGCGCTCGAAGGGCCACACGCGGCGGGGACCAGCGCCGAGAAGCGCGAGTGGCTGGCGTCGCTGGAGCGTCGGGGTGTCGTACGCATCGAGCTCGGCTGCGGTCCGGAGTACGGGCTGCTCCCGCGCGTGATCGGTGCGCGGATGGGTTATGCGGTCGCGTGGAGCCTGCTCCGGACGATCGCGCGGCGGCGGATCGAGGCCCTTCCGGCGCTCGCATGCGACGCTTTCGAGCTCGAGCGAGCGCAGCGGGCGGCTGGAGACGAGGCGCGGCGGATCTTCCCGACCGGGGCGGACCTCGTGTCGTTCTTCGCGCCCGACCGCATGCTCCTCCTGATCGGCGAAGGCGGCTGCCTCGACCTCTGCGAGCATCTCACGCTGAAGCTCTCCGAGGGCATGCTCCGTCCCCAGCCCCGCGCCCTCGACGTCCTTCAGTTCGCTCACGGCCCGCTTCAGAGCCTCTGGTCGCGGCCTCTCTCGATCCTCCATCTCGCCCCGCGTCCGGCGCCCTCGACCGATGAGAACGCGCCCCCGCGCCCGGCGCCCGCCGTCGATTGGCTCGCGCGTCTCGCGTCGTCGCTGGATCCGACGCGCCACGATCTCCGCGCGGTCCGAACGACGCTCCCGCTGCCTTTCGCGATCGTCGAGCTCGAGGCGCTCTTCGACGACTGGATCCTGCGGTATCAAGGCGCGACGGGGATCGATCTCGCCGCCTGGCCCGGGGCCGATCGCGAAGACTCGCTCTACGCCGTCGGGCCGGCGCTCGCTGCGCAGGGCGACGCGGCCGCCGCCCGCGCGCCGTTTTCCACGTCCTCGTCCCCAGGCGGCGCACGCGAGACGCCCGTCCTCGAGGTCGCGGCCTGGCCCGAGCTCGAGCAGTCGATCGCGGCGGGACGGCGGACCGCGATCGTGCCGCTCGGCTCGATCGAGCAGCACGGCCCGCATCTCCCGCTCGGGACCGATCGCTGGATCGCCGATGCCCTCGCCGAGGGCCTGGCCGAACGCGTCGCCGACGCGATCGCCCTGCCGGCGATTCCTTTCGGCTGCGCGAGCGAGCACATCGACTTCGCGGGCACGCTGCATGTCGCGCCCGAGACCCTCGAGGCGATCCTCGACGACCTGCTCGCCTCGCTTCGCCGTCACGGATTCGAACGGGCCTTCGTCTTCACGGCCCATGGCGGCAACATCGACGCCCTGCGCGCGATGTCGGCGCAGGTGATCCGGCGCGCGCTTCCGCTCGTCGCCCGGATCGAGAACGAGATCGACGTCGGCGGGCTCCAGGCGGAGGTCGTGGCCCGCCGCGGCCTGCTCGGGGCGAGCGCGGGCCCGCATGCCGGCGAATACGAGACGAGCCTCGTCGCCTGGCTGCGTCCGGGCAGCGTTCGCCCGGAGGCGCTCGCGCCGGGGCCGCCGATCGCGACCGCAGCGGGCGCATCGCTCTTCTATCCGAGTGTCCGGCCGAATGCGCCGCTCGGCGTGCTCGGCGATCCGACGCGCGCGGACCGGGCGGCGGGGCCCGCCTATCTCGACGCGTGGCTCGACGCGCTGGAGGCCGCCTATCGAGAGAAGAAGCGCACGTAGACGAAGGGTGCCCAGAAGGCGTAGTAGAGCTGGTTCGGGACCATCCGGATCGCCCAGCCGAGATCGAGCCCCGCCACCACGATCAGCACGTCCGCCGAGAGCCAGAGCGCGTAGTAGGCAGCGCTGAAGCCGAAGAGCGAGCCGAGGAACGCGCGCGCCGCGGGATCGATCGCCCCCGAGCGCCGGGCCTCGCGCGGGAGCCAGACGCGGACCGCGTACACGCAGAGCGCGAGGAATCCCGCCTCGTAGATCATCCAGAGCCATTGCGGATCCGCATCCGGGAAGACGATGCGCACGAGCGCGTGGAGCACGCCCGTGAGGATGGGCACGATCGCCGTCGCCACTGCCGCGCGCCCGAGGATGCGGCCGAGCGGTGCCCCCGCGTGCGCCACGCCGAATGCGACGACGAGCACGCGCAGGTCGCCGAGGTAGACGAACACGAACGGAACGAGCGTCGATGCGAAGGTTCCGCGCAGGGCGTCCGTACGCAGGAGCGGGCCGGTGGCGATCGGATCGAGCATCGTCTCGAACGCGAACAGCAGCGTCGCCCCCGCGACGAGCGGCGCGGCCCGCGCGACGACCGCGCGAGCGGGATCCGCGGGCACGGCGAGTCGCCACGCCAGGAATGCGATCGGCACGACCAGCAGGGCGTAGAGGCTCTGCAGATCGCTGTAGTAGGCGTCGTGCCAGGTAGAAGGCGTCATCGGGTCGTCGCGTGTCGGGGGGTCCGCCCGATGCGCGCGATGAAGGCGTCGATCCGGGCGAAGAAGCGCGTCCGGTCGAGCAGCGGATTCAGCCAGCCGGAGGTCACGCAGTAGGCGCGGTCGTGGGCCCCGCGATGGTGCCGCGCGTGGCGGGCCGGCGTCAGCACGAGACCGCGCGCATGAAGCCAGCGTGCGATGCGCGGCGGCCGCGGGACATGCGCCCAGGCATGGAAGAGGTTGGTGAACACCGCGGCGAGCAGGCCCGAGAGGGCGAGGGCGACGCCGAAGTGGCCGAGGATCCCGCGCGGCGCCGGGGCCCAGAAGAGGGCCACTACCGCGGGGATCGCGACGAGCGCGTTGTTGCCGAGCACCTCGAAGAAGTCGTGGCGCGTGATCGAGAGCGGATCGTCGTGATGGGCGCGGAAGGGCTCGATCAGCATGGGCCCGATGCCCGGGGTCTCCGGATCGAAATGGCGATCGGCGATCCAATGCACCGCGCCGGCGACGAAGTCAGCGAGCAGGTAGCCGGCAATCGCGCCCGCGAGCGTCGCGCCGGCGAGGGCGGGCATCGCGAATCCATCCCGGAGCGCCGAGAGCAGAGGGCCGACCAGCCTCGCCAGAACGAGGCCGTACGCGGCCCCGAAGATCAGGACCGCGGCGCGATCGATGGCGGCCTTGCGCGTCGCAGGGGAGGGCTTCGGATCCAATCGGGCTTCTCCGGCGGATCGCTCTTTGCTGGCGCGGCGAGCGAGATGCGTCGGCAGTGTGCCCCAGAACGGAAGCGG
>CAZFKD010000122.1:0-820 GCA_964519695.1 uncultured Spirochaetaceae bacterium | reverse complement strand
CTCTCGGAGGGCCCCCGCTGTGCCGGCAGCTCGCGCCGCGGGCGCGCGCTGCCGGGCGTGTGGCCGGGTCGGTCGGGAACTAGCGGCGGTAGCCCCATCGACCACGAGGGTAGTCATGGTCGTCGTACCGGTCGCGATGGTGGCCGCGATGGTGGCCGCGGTCGTAACCGCGGTCGTAACCGCGGTGGCCGCAGCCGACCTTGTGGACGTGGTGAACGACGGCCGGTCGCGGCGGCGAGTAGTAGTAATGCTCCACGATCCGCAGCGGCCGCGGTGCATGGTAGTAATGCTCCACGATGGGCGCCGGGTAATGGACCTGCTGGACCACGACCGGAGCCGGCGGCGCGAAGCGACCACTGATGTGGTCCACCACGGCGGCCGTCCGGTAGTCGCCCGCGATCGTCGCGGCGAGGCCGATCACGCCGAGCTGCGTGTCGATGACACGCGCCGGAATCGAGTTGCGCGGATCCCAGTAGTTCCAGCGATTCCCAGCCGAGGCGCTCGCCGCAGCGAGCAGAGCGAAGACCGAAACCGTCAGCGCCGAGCCGAACAACATCATCCGTCGTTTCTTCGATCGCACTTCGAATCCTCCCGTGAACGGATCGAACGACCGTTCTCGAGGGATGGGATGGCGGTCCGCGCAGACGGTTCCCGACTGCGGGTCGATAACGCGGCTTCCGGAACGGCCCGGCTCGCAAGTCGCCGCGAAAGGGCGGCAGATGCGTGAGATCCGGCACGGATATCGCCCGGCGCGCAGGGCAGGGATCTAGGCCTCGAACCAGCGTGATACACCCTGTCGATTCGATCGAATTCTCTTAAA
>CAZFKD010000121.1:0-9939 GCA_964519695.1 uncultured Spirochaetaceae bacterium | reverse complement strand
GCCCAGCCTGCGCGCCTCCTCGACGAAGCGGATGCCGGTCTCGTCGTCGAGGAAGAAGCCGTTGCCGTCCGGTCCCCACTGCGTGTAGGTCTTCCACGCGCAGACGCCGAATTCGTCCCGGAGACGCGGCATGTCCTCGAGGTCGCCCGGCTGGTTGGGGTTCACGCGCCCGTGGATCATCAGCCGGTGGTTGCCTTCCAGCCGGTCGACGATGCGGCGACCCTCATTCGCGAGGGCATCGAGGCGCCCGTCGACGAGCATTTCGGATGAAGAGGGCGAGATGAAGGCGGAGGGCTGAAACGTGTCACTGCGCATCCTGGCAGGCGCCGCCCTGGTCGCGGCCGCGCTGCTGCTCAATCCGTGGGTCCTCGATCGGACGGTCGTGCTCGACGGCTCGATCCAGGACCGCGGCCGCGTCCTGCTGGGCGAGCTCGCGCTCGCCGCCGTCGGCGTCGGCTTGATCGTCTGGGGCCGCCGCGCGGCCGGGCGCGAGCGTCTGTCGTCCCGCACGCGCCTGTTCGCCGCGATCGCCTTCGGCATGGCCCTCGTCGTCAGCCTCGTCTTCGCAGAGATGGCCCTGCGCACGCTCGTCGATCCATCGCTCGTGCTCGAGGGCGAGCAGTGGTCCGAGTACCGTTGGCGCGCGCGGCATGCGCCGGGGGGCGAGCCGGTGCGCGCCGGCTCCTACGAACACGATCGCTACCACCCCCTGCTCGGCTGGGTCCCCGTTCCGAACTACGCGAAGGGCGGCATCCACACCAATTCCCTCGGCCTCCGCGGCCAGCGGGAATATCCCTTCGAACGCCAACCGGGCCTGCGCCGGATCGTGCTGATCGGCGATTCCTATACCTGGGGCGAAGAGACCTGGCACGACGAGATCCGCGACGATCAGACCTTCGCCGCGCTCCTCGAGCAGCGCCTCCCCTGCACCGAGGCGATCAACCTCGGCGTCCATGGCTGGGGCACCGATCAGCAGTATCTCTATCTGCGCGAGCTCGGCCTGCGCTTCCAGCCCGACCTCGTCGTGCTCGGCTTCTTCGAGCCCGACAACGAACGCAACGTCGTCGACTTCTTCGGCTACAGCAAGCCGCGTTTTCGGCTGGACGAGGCCGGGCAGCTCGTGCTGACGAATACACCGGTGCTCGATGGCCCGGCCCTGCTCGAGACCCCTTTCGAGCTGCCCCGCTCCTACCTCTTCTCCCTGATGCGCAAGGGCTGGAACACCGTCCTCGATCGCACGCGGCTGCGGCCCATCGAATCGCGCGAGGCCTGGCGGGTCACGCGCGCGCTCTTCGAGGCGGCACGTCGCGAGAGCGAGGCGGACGGGGCGCAGTTCCTGCTGATGGACATCCCCTTCAACGTCCGCGAGCGGCCGACGCCCGTGGCGGTGACCGTCGCCGACTGGGCCGCCGGATCGGGGACCCGCCTGCTCGAGCTGCGGGAACATTTCATCCGCCTGCCGCGATCTGAATGGGACGCGATCCACGACGGTCATTTCACCGTCAAGGGCCACGTCGAGACGGCGGATGCCCTCGTTCGAACGATCGAGCAGGAGCGATTGTTGCCGGACCTCGGTCCCTGTGGGGCCGGATGACCTCTGCGCCCTTCGAATCGGACTTCGCGAGGACGCATCCGGCGGACGGGCTACTTGTAGGGAGCTGTACGGCGATCACAGACTGGATCCCCAGGCGAACCGAATGGTTGGCTGTCCGACCGCGATGACGCATCGACTACCCCTTCCGAGCGCGTGGGCTCGCACGCGACTCGACTCTGAATCCACGGGAGCTCCCTAGCCATGACGAAGACGTCCCATCGAATGCCGAGCCGGGCCACGACGAGCGCCCGCCCGGCCCCTCGCCTCCGCGCGATCCTGGGCCTCGCGACGCTGGTCGCAGGCGCGGCGGTCGTCTCGGAGCCGGCCCTCGCCCGTGATCCCTCGTCGCTGCGCGACCTCGAGATTCCGGTCTCGCGCGTGCCGGACTGGCATCCCGCGGACCATCTCCCGCTCGATACCTCGAGCTGGACCCGCGTCGACATCCCGTGCAACGGCGGCGACGGCGCGGCGCTGCAGTCGCGCTTCGACGCAGCGGCGCCCAACACGGTGCTCATGCTGCCGGCGAACTGCCGCTTCCGGGTGCCGGGAACGCTCTTCATGAGGCGCTCCAACGTGGTCCTGCGCGGGATGAGTCGGACGACTTCGATCCTGGAATTCCAGGAGCTCGACCGCGAGATGATGAACGTGTTGATCCCCGCCTTTCCCGCGAACGAGCCCTATGGCAATCCGCGCGGCTGGACGGCTGGCTTCACGACCGGAACCCAGGTCCTCACCGTCGCAAACACGAGCGGCATGACGGTCGGCGGCTGGGTGCGCATGACGGCGAACTCCGAACCGGATTGGCACTCCCAGGCGAAGAACCAGTATGCGGCGAAGCTCGTCTGCGTCGGCGGAGCGGGCGGCTCCGCGTGCTCGGGGCTCTCGTCCAACCAGATCCGGATCGACCGCGGCCTGCCCTCGCCGTTCACCCAGGGCGGCCAGTTCGTCGAGCCGATGACCGGCGCGTACCTGCGCAACGTCGGCATCGAGAACGTCCGCTTCGAGCACGCGAACTGGACCCGCGTCGAGCGCTATCGCTCCTACATCGAGTTCGAGGACTGCTACGAGTGTTGGGTGACGGATTCGATCTTCGGCCCCGGCGGCAACAGCCACATCTCGACCAAGGACACGGTCCGCACCGTCTTTCGCGGTAACGACATGGGCCCGAACCAGTGCACCGACGACGGCGTGACCTGTAATTGGAACAAGGGCGCGATCTACTTCAACCAGGGTACGGCCGACAACGTCTTCGAGAACAACACGCTTTCGCAATCCCCGTCCGGACCGAATTCCCAGGGCGGCGCCGGCAACGTCGTCGCCTACAACTTCATGCGAGCCGACGCGTCGGTCCAGTGCGAGCGCCACGTCTTCCTGCACGGCCAGGGCACGACGGCGACCCTCGCCGAGGGCAACGACGTCGACTGCATGATGCAGTGGGATTCCCATCGCGATGGCCAGGGCTACAACAACACCTTCTACCGCAACCGCCTGCGCGGCGTCGGCAATCGCGTCAGCGGCTATCAGCGCGGCCGCCTCGGCGGCGAGGACACGGGGTCCCATATCCACCGCTTCATCACGGTGATCGGCAACCACGTCCACGAGCTGATGGGCAGCCCGCAGATGACGGGCCGCGCGATCGACGAGTCCATGGACGCGACCCATCGCCACCAGGACACCTGGGTCACGCACAACGTCGCCCGCCGCGAGATCCTGTTCGAGACGAGCGGCCAGCAGGTGCGCACGACGCAGTACGAGAACCATGTCCGCAACGATCCGAGCCCGGGCTGGGCGAATTTCGACTTCCCGGACTCGCTCTACCGGACGGAGCCGCCGCCGTGGTGGTGCGAGGAGAGCGGGTCGTTCCCGAACATCGGCGCACCGTCCGATCGGCTCGGCGCCTACTCGAGGCTGCCGGCGCAGATCCGGCTCGAGGGCGGGACCTGTACGACGAGAACGGGGACGAACAACCCGCTGCCGGCGCCGATCTTCCTCGAGTAGACGGGTCCGAGCCCATCCGGTCCGCGTGAGGCGCGAAACCGACACCGCCCGCCCGGATGCGCGAGAACGCAGCCGCGGCGGGCGGTCGTCGTTTCGGGATCGGATTCGTACGGAGGACGACAGAGCGGTTCGGCGCGACGAACGGCTCGGCGCGTCAGCTGGACGAGCGCGCGCGATCGAGCTCGACGGTCCTGAACATCGCGGCCTCGAACCGATCGACGGCGTCTTCCCAGCTGTAGCCCTCGACGGTCGCGAAGGCGCGGCCCGAGTACTGCTTCCACTCGGCCTCGTTCATCCGCGCGAAGCGGACGATCTCGCGGGCCATCGCTTCGGGATCCTCGGGCGGGACGACGACGCCCCCGCCGTGCGCCCGGATCAGCTCGGGGACGACGCCGGCCGGCGTGCCGATCACCGGCGTCCGGCAGGCCATCGCCTCGAGCGGCGGGAGGCCGAAGCCCTCGCGCCGGCTCGCGAAGAGCCAGGCGTCGCAGGCCGCGTAGAGATGCCGCAGGTCCTGGGTCGCCGGCTGGAGGTGGAACTCCATGCCTTCGGGCATCTCCTCGGCGGGCCGACGGGCGCCGTAGGTGACGAGGCGCAGGTTCGGGACCTCGCGGCGCGCGCGCACGAACGCTTCGAGCACGATGTCGTAACCCTTGATGTAGCTCTCTCGGTAGAGGAAGCCGACGGTCGGGATGGGCTGCTTGCCGCGGGGCTCGGCGAAGAAATACTCGGTCTCGACCGAGCAGCGGACGACCGTGACGGGCTTCGTTCCGCCGTGCTCCTCGACCAGCTCGCCCAGCCATTCGGCGAGCGTGATGATGTGCATCGGGAGCTTCCAGGTCGGGATCAGGTCCTCGAGCTCCATGCCGGGCGCGCCGTAGTCCTGCATGTAGTAGGCCTTCGCGCCCTTGCTGGGCGAGAGGCGGAAGACGGGCTCGGCCGTGCTCCAGAAGGTCGCGACGACGACGTCGGCGTCGGGCACGTCGCCGTCGCGCACGGGGCGATGGCGCTCGAGCATGCGGTGCGGAACGTCGACGTGGTCGAAATGGCTGGGGCGTTCACGGATCGTGGGGAGCCACTTGCCCTTGCGAAGCAGGGTCCGCAGGCGGGCGCGCAGCTTCGGCGGCGGCGTTCCGGAGGAGACGACGAAGACGTCGTGGCCCCGCTTCTTCAGGCGATCGGCGTAGAGCGCGATGACCTTGGCGCCGCCCGACATGTCCGCAATCTCGAGGACGAACGTGATCTTCATCTCGGCCCGATCCCCGTCGGATTCATTCCCGAAAACGCGCCGAGACTACGCGACGCTCGAGCCGTCCGCGAGACGATTCGCGCTTCATCGCCCCTGCGAGACGAGCTCGAGGTCGGCCTTCATCATCAATTCGGCGAGGGCGCCGAAGGTGATGCGCGGTTTCCAGCCGAGCTTCTCGCGGGCCTTGCGCGGATCGCCGTGGAGCAGATCGACCTCGGCCGGGCGGTAGAAGGCGGGATCGATGTCGACGACGATCTGGCCCGTCTTCCGGTCGCGGCCGACCTCGCCCGCGCCGCTCCCCTCCCATTCGATCTCCATGCCGGCGACCGGCGCCGCCCGCTCGATGAACTCGCGCACGCTGTGGGTCTCCCCCGTCGCGATCACGTAATCGTCGGCCTCGGGCTGCTGCAGCATCAGCCACATCGCCTCGACGTAGTCCCGCGCATGGCCCCAATCGCGCTTCGCGTCGATGTTGCCGAGCGAGAGCTTCGTCTGGCGGCCGAGCTTCACGCGGGCGAGGCCGAGGGTGATCTTGCGCGTCACGAAGTTCTCGCCGCGGCGCTCGGATTCGTGGTTGAAGAGGATGCCGTTGCTCGCGTGCATCCCATAGGACTCGCGGTAGTTGCGCACGATCCAGTAGCCGTAGAGCTTCGCGACGGCATAGGGCGAGCGCGGATGGAAGGGCGTCTCTTCGTTCTGCGGGGTCTCGTGGACCTTGCCGTAGAGCTCGGAAGTCGAGGCCTGGTAGAAGCGCGCGTCCAGCTGGTTCGAGCGGATGCTCTCGAGCAGGCGGAGGACGCCGTTGCCGTCGACGTCGCAGGTGTATTCGGGCTGCTGGAAGGAGACCGCGACGTGGGACTGGGCGGCGAGGTTGTAGACCTCGTCGGGCCGGGTCTTCGCGAGGATGCGATTCAGGCTGCTCGAATCGCCGAGATCGCCGTAATCGAGGGCGTAGACCTGGCCCTTGCGGGCGGCTTCTTCCCGGGCGTCCTCGATGCGGCTGCGGTTGAACATCGAGGTCCGGCGGGCGATGCCATGGACGTCGTAGCCCTTCTCGAGCAGCAGCTCCGCCAGATACGAGCCGTCCTGCCCCGTGATGCCCGTGATGACCGCGATTTTCCGCTTCATGATCCCTTTCCTCGCGCGTCGCCCGGATCCGTCGGCGCGCGCGGCGAACTCTACCGCTCGGGGGCTTCTCGGCAGCCGTTTCGGCCCGCTTGATCCGAGATCAGCCGCGCCCGCCCGCCCGGATCCGAGCGAGCGCCGGCGCGAGCGTCCGGAGGAGAATGGGTGCCCAGCCGAGCGCAATGGGAGTCAGGACCAGGCCGAGTGGCCACACGCCGCCGAGCCCCCGCGCCTGCGCCTCGGCCCCCGCCCAATGCCCGGCCAGAGCTGTCGCCCCGATCCATCCCGTATACAGCAGATCCTGGCCCAGCCCCGGCAGCCCCATCCGCCGACCCCCGACCGCGAGCACCGCGTAACGCGCCGCCTCGGACAGAGAGAACCCGAGCACCGCGCCGACGAACCCCGCGAGCCGATGCCCGATCACGACCCCCGCGACGATCCCGGCGACCTTGGCGAACGAGGCGACCGCGACCCACTGCGCCCGGCCCGTGGCGAGGTGAGCAGCGCCGTAGGTCATCTCCAGCAGGTTGAGCCAGGTCCCGAGCGTCAGCGCCTGAACCATCCAGCCCGCCTCGCGGTAGCGATCGTCGTAGAGGAGCTCGATCAGGGCGGGACCCCCGGCGATCAGCGCCGCGCAGAGCACGCCGCCCCCGGCGAGGAAGGCCCCGCGCAGGCGGAGGAAGGCGGGCGCGAGCGGCCGGCCCTCGCGGTGGACCGTGCTGTAGACCGGAAAGACGACGCGCCGCTCGATCACGCCGAAGAGGGTCGGCGGCATCATCGCGAGCATCGCCGCCGTGCTGTAGACGCCGAGCAGCTCGAGCGGCACGAGCTTCGCGAAGATCAGCCGATCGGACTGGCCGGCGAAGAACGTCATCATCGTGCTGACGAAGATCCAGCGGCCGAAGCTCGCGAGGGCCCGCGCCGAGGGCGGATGCCAGCCGAAGCCGTCGCGGGGCCCCGGGATCGCGACGTGGCCGAGCACCATCTTCGCGAGCGGCGTGACGAGCCCGCCGGCGGCCAGCGCCCAGTAGGTCGGCGAGACGAGCGCCCAGGCGATCATCGCCGCCGCGCCGACGATCTGGCTCGCGAGCTCGAGCAGCGTCAGGCGCTTCAGGTCGAGTCGGCGGCCGACGGTGAAGACCTTGGTCGAGTTGAAGCCCTGAACGAGGGAGCTCGCCCCGACGACGACGACGATCGCGAAGAGCCGCGGCTCGTCGTAGAAGCACGCGAAGGGCCAGGCGAGCAGGGTCGAGAGGAGGGTCAGCACGACGCCGCGCAGGACCTGCATCGTGAAGGCGGTCTCGAGGAAGCGGCGATCCTCACCCTTCTCGTTCTGGATGATCGAAGGGCCGATCCCGATGTCCGAGAAGAGCATCAGGCCCTGCATCAGGACGCCCGCGATCGCCATCAAGCCGAAGGCTTCCGGAAAGAGCAGCCGCGTCAGGATCAGGTTGCTCGCGAGGCGGATCGCCTGCGAGGCCCCGAAGCCGGCGAACGACCAGATGGCCGCGGTGCCGGCCCGGGCGCCGAGGGAGCGCGGCGGCGGGGGCGAAACGTCGGCGATCGCTGCGCTGTGACCGCCCGCGCCTGCGCCCGGGTTCGCCGGCGTGCGCGCGCCGGCATCCGCGTCGCTGGTCGGCTCGCTCGTCACGTCCCGCTCGTCTCGCCTAGCGAAATCGCGGCGAGTCGAGGGCGCGATCCGCGAGCCAGGCCCGGTCGGCGGTGGTCCCGCCGAGCCAGTGCTCGATCAGCTCGCCCCAGGGCGCCCCGATCATGTACCGCGCACAGACCTCCTCCGCATGGGCCGAGAGCGTCGCGTAGTAGGCCGGATCGTCGAGCAGCCGCTCGATCGAGGCGACGATCGCGCCGACGTCGCCGGCCGGGAAGACGAGGCAGTCCTCGCCGTTGCGGACCCGGGTCCCGAACATCGGATGATCCGAGACGACGAGCGGCGTACGCGAGCAGAGGCCCTCGTAGATCACGTTCGGCATGCCCTCCGGATATTCGTGGCGGCTCGGCACGAGGACGACGTCGCCCTCGTGCATCGTGCGCAGGACCTCCGGATGGATCAGCTTGCCCGCGAAGACGACGTTCGCCTCGACGCCGGCCTCGCGCGCCTGGCGCTGGAACCGCTCGATCTCGCCCGCGCCGACGACCGCGAGCCTGGGCGCGCGGCCGGCGCGTTTCAGCGCGGCGAGCGCGTCGACGAGATCGCCGACCCCCTTCTCGACCCGCACCTGCCCGACATAGACGAGCCGCGGTGCCGCCGGATCCGCCGCCTTCGACTTCACGGGGAAGTCGCTCGGCTTCACGACGGGCGGCCAGTCGAAGGGCACGATCTTGCCGGGCGGGACGCCGATCCGCTCGAGATCGCGCGAGGCGTTGAGGTTGCGGTTCGTGACGACGCGGATCGCGGGATGCTTCAGCTCGTGGGCGAGCAGCGCATAGCGGATGCGCGCCTTGATCCCGGGGACGCGGAAGCTGTCGGCGAGCAGCGGGAAGACGTCGATGCCGGCCTTGCGGGCACGGCGGATGAGTGCGGTGATGGGGCTGTTGACGATCAGATGCGTCGGCTTCGAGGCGAAGACGAGCTCGCAGAGCTCGCGCGTCCGGGCCTGGCCGTCGGGCCCGCGATAGAGGAGGCCGATCTGGAGGATGCCGTTGTCGAGGCGCTGCTCGGCGAGGTCGGCGGAGATGCAGAGCTGCGTGATCTGCTCGACGTCCGGGCGCCCGGCGAGCGCTGCGACGAAGTCGACGCTGTAGCGCTGGGCGAAAAAATCCTCGCCGCCGCCGGCGCAAAAGCGCTCGTAGGCTTCGGCGTAGTTTCCGACCTGGACGAAGGTGATGCGCTTGCGGGTCATCCTCAGCCTATCGACCCGGAAATCGCCGGGATGAAGCCCGAAAAACGCTCTGGGACGATCCCTGCGCCGACGGGCCGGGCCCGGCGCAGCCCATCCGGACGGCGAGCGGCGCGGCTCAGACGATACCGCCATCGACGCGGACCAGCGTGCCCGTCGTATAGCTCGAAGCCGGACTCGCGAGATAGAGCGCGGCCGTGACGATTTCGTGGGGCTGGCCCGCGCGCCGGAGCGCGTTCGGCATGCGCTCGCGCGCCTCTTCGGTCCAGGCACGGGCGATGTCGGTGAGGAAGGGGCCGGGACAGAGCGTGTTGACGCGGACCTTCGGCCCGTACTCGGCCGCCAGCGAATGCCCCATCGCGTTGAGCGCCGCCTTCGCGCTCGCGTAGGGCACGACACCCGGCACCGCCATCAACGAGCCCGACGACGAGACGTTGACGATGACACCGCCCTCCCCCTCGGCCATCCGCTGCGCGACCTGGCTCGCGAGCCGGAACGGGCCCTTGAAGTTGAGGCCGACGACGCTGTCGAAGAGCGCCTCGCTGACCTCGTGGCTCCGCATCGCGGGGCCGCTGCCGGCGTTGTTGACGAGGATGTCGATCCGGCCGAATTCCCGGTAGACGGTCTCGACCAGCGCGTCGATCGAATCCCAGCGCCCGGCATGAACCGACACCGCGAGCGCCCGGCGCCCGAGCCCGCGTACGGCCTCGGCGACCGCCTCGCAGGCCCCTTGCTTCCGGCTCGCGACGATGACGTCGGCGCCGCGCTCGGCGAAGGCCATCACCATCTCGCGACCGAGTCCCCGGCTCCCCCCCGTCACGAGCGCGACCTTGCCCGTGAAGTCGAAGAGCGGATCGACGGCGCCCGCCATCACCTAACGCACCAGCCCCTTCACCGAAGCCGGCATGTCCTTCGCGACGCGGATGATCGGGATCCCCGTCTGCGTATTCGCCTGCATCTCGGCGATCGCCCGCGGCAGGTCCTCGAAGGGGTAGATCTCGCGGTGGATCGTCGGCTTTAAGACGCGGCCGTAGAGCGAGGTCGCCGCCTCGATGGCCGGGATCGTGTCGTAGTGGGTGTGGTCGAGGGTCAGCTGCTTGGTCGAGGCGCCGGCG
>CAZFKD010000120.1:0-10004 GCA_964519695.1 uncultured Spirochaetaceae bacterium | reverse complement strand
GCGCCCGCGCCGTCGGCGGCGACCGCGCACGCCGAGATGCCCGATCCCGCCGCTTCTGCCGCTCCCGCTGCGATCGAGCGAGACGGCGGTCGACGCGCGGCAGGCACGCGCGTCGAGGAACGTCCGAGCCTGCGCCAGCGACTCCTCGCCCTCGCGACCGGGAGCCGCCCGTGAGCAGCGACCCCCCGAATCCGGCCCGCGCGACCGCGACCGATCTGCGCGGACGCCTGCGCGGCTCGATGACGAACGAGTACCGGACCTGGGCCCGCAGCCAGACCTCGGAGCGCGGCCAGCGCTCGTTCGAACGCAGCGCGCGCGTCGATGCGCCGAGCGCGCAGCACGGCACGAGCGGCGTTCTCGCGAACCTGCGCGGTCGCCTCGTCGAAGAGCTCTCGCGCGCCGGCCGACTCGAAGACGACGAGGCGGGCATCGCGCGCTTCGTGGAATCCTTCGTCGAGCGCGTGCTCGCGGGCGAGGACGTCGCGCTCAACGAACGCGAGCGCCGCAGCCTCGTCGATACCCTCGCAGAAGAGGCGCTCGGCATCGGCCCCCTCGCGCCCCTGATGGCCGATCCCTCGGTCACCGACATCCTCGTCAACGCGCCCGACCTCGTCTACGTCGAGCGCCGCGGGCGCCTCGAGCCGACCGACGTGACGTTCCAGGATGCCGACCACGTCGTGCGCGTGATCGAGCGGATCGCGGCGCGAGCCGGGCGCCGGATCGACTCGGCGCAGCCGATGGCGGACCTGCGACTGCCCGACGGCTCGCGCGTCAACGCGACCCTGCCGCCGATCTCGCCCGACGGACCGACGCTCTCGATCCGCCGCTTCGGCCGGCGCCGCATCCGCTGCGCCGAGCTCGAGCGAGCCGGGGCGCTCGCCGCCGACATGCGGAGCTTCCTGCATGCCGCGGTACGCCATCGCCAGACGGTGCTCGTCTCGGGCGGCACGGGCGCGGGCAAATCGACGCTGCTCGGCGCCCTCGCGGAGGCGATCCCCGACCACGAACGGATCGTCACGATCGAAGACACCCTCGAGCTCCAGCTCGACCAGCGCCACGTCGTTCGCCTCGAGACGCGCCCGCCCAACATCGAAGGCGCCGGCACGATCACTCAGCGCGATCTCGTCGTGAACGCCCTGCGCATGCGCCCCGACCGCATCATCCTCGGCGAGGTGCGCGGCGGCGAGGCGCTCGACATGCTGCAGGCGATGAATACGGGCCACGAAGGCAGTCTCTCGACGATCCACGCTAACTCGCCCCGCGACGCCCTCGCCCGCCTCGAGACGCTCGTCCTGATGGCGGGCATCGACCTGCCTTCCCGCGCGATCCGCGAGCAGATCGGGGCCGCGATCGATCTGCTCGTCCACGTCGAGCGTAGCCAGGACGGCTGCCGCCGCGTGACCCAGGTCGCCGAGATCACGGGCCTCGAAGGCGACACACCGCTGCTCCAGCCGATCTTCCGCTTCGTACCGCGGGGCTTCGTCGATGGGCGGGTCGAAGGCGAGCACGAGCCGACCGGAATCGTGCCCCACTGCGTGGAGCGCCTGCGCACGCGCGGCGAAGAGCTGCCGCTCGCATGGTTTCAGCGCGGGCACGAACGGGGGCGACGTGGCTGAGCGGATCCGATCGATGCCCGACGCTCGGCATGTGGATCGGAGCGTCGGCCGGGCTCCGCTGCGAGCGCGCCTGCTGATCGCACTCGCGTGCCTCTGCTTCTCGGCGGTCGGCGCGGGATGTGCCCGGCCGCGGGACTTCTCGCAGCCGTCGGCGGCCGATCCCCAGGCGCGACTCGATTTCCTGCTCGACGCCTGGCAGCGCGCCCACGCGGACGGGCGCCGCTGCGAAGAAGTCCGCCCCGGCGACACGCCGATCGTCGACTGCGATCGCCTGCGCAAGCAGATCGAGCGCCTCGCGATCGAATTCCCGACCCACCGCGAGATCCTGCTCGCGAATGCCCTCGTGGCATTCGAATCCGGCCGCCCGGACGAAGCAGAGAAGGAGCTCGACGTCCTGCGGCGACTCGATCCCGCCAACCCCGAAGCGGCGATGCTGCGCGCGCGCATCGCCATCGGGGACGGCAATCTCCGCCTCGCCGGTCGGCTGCTCGACGAACAGCTCCAGCGAACCCCCGACGAGGCCGGCCTATACGAGCTCTCCGCGAGCGTCCTCTATCTGGAAGAACGCTGGGACGACGCAGCGCACGCGATCGAGGTCGCGTCGCGGCTCGGCGCGCCGGCCTGGCGGGTCGCCTACCACCGCGGCCTCGTCTTCGAAGCGACCGGCCGCATGCGCGACGCCGCCGAGGCCTATCGCGCCTGTCTCGAGCTCGCGCCGGACCACGACCCGGCGCGAGCCCGATTGAAGGCGCTCGCGGTCCACGAATCCCTCAGGCGCTGAGCCCTCCCCGCCGCGACGCGAGCCCCGCGAGTCCGAGTCCCAGCAGCAGCGCGGTCCCCGGCTCCGGAACCGCCGTGAGGACGAAGAGCGTCGAGACGTCCGCGCTCGGATTCACGCGGGACTCGGCGACGATGTAGATCGTCCCGTTCGCATCGATCGTCACGCCTTCGGCGGCGAGCGAATACGCGCTGAAATCGAGGCTCCCGAGCAGCACACCCGTGCGGGTGACATGCAGCAGCCTCGAGGATTGCTGACTGAAGATGAGCAGATCGTCCGCACCGGGCGTGCCGACGAGCGCGTTCACGCCCGACAGGACCTGGACGTCCGAGAGATCCAGCACCGACAGATTCGTCGAGGGAGCGGTCGGATCGAAGAGCGACGTGATCGTCGACGTGCCGGGGGTCCCGAACGTGATGTCCAGGAGGTTCACCTCCTGCGGCCCGACCTCCTTGACCTGGAGGAACGTCCCGTCGCGCCGATCGAAGCTGAGGCCTTCGACGCCGATGTTGCCGACCGTCGGGCCGAGATCGGCGCTCAGCAGGGCCGAGCTGTCGACGGAGCCGCCGGCCGAGTACGTGAGGCGATAGGCGTCACGCAGACGCTCTTCCGCCAGGACGAACTGGCCGCCGCCGACGTAGGTCAGCGCCTCGGTGTCGGCGAAGCCCGTGAGGATCATCGAGCCGATCGGCGTTCCGTCGGTCGCGACCTCCACGAGGGCGTCGCCTTCGTCGCCGAGGACGAAGAGCGTGTTGGTATCCCAGTTCCAGGTGACGGCCGAGGCCTCGGCGGCGGTGATGGCCGGGAGCGCGTACTGGCCGGTCACGCTGTAGTTCGAGAGCGAGAGCGCGGCGGCGAATCCGGGGAAGAGCAGTGCGCCGAGGGCGCCCGCGATGAAGCTGTGGCGGAGCATGAGATTCCTTTCGGGTCGTGCCGAGCGGCCCGGCCTCCGCACCATCGCGGGGCCGGGCCGGTCGGCCGACCGATTTCGAGATTCGATCAGTTGCGCTCGGCGTGCGCCCGGGCGCGGCGGCCGGCGCCAGCGAGGCCGAGCAGGCCGAGGCCCATCAGGGTCGCAGTCGTCGGCTCGGGAATCGGCGCGTAGAAGCCCGGATTGGCCGGGAATCCCGCCGTGCTGGCAGCGCTTCCGAAGGCGTCACCGACGAACGAGGCCACGGCGAGGTTCGCCGCGTTGAGGCCGAGATTCTCGAATGCGATGTTGGCGCTCAGATTCTGGGTTCGGGGGCCACCGATGATCTGGTCGTTGTAGGTCAGCCGGTCGACGAGCGCGTTGCTCGCGTCGAAGAGGTTGATCTCGTCGGCGCGGCCGAGATTCGTCTCGTTGTCGCCGATGATGCGGACGCTGCCATCGAGTCCCCAGCTCGAGCGGAAGAGCACGTCCGAGACCTCGGCGAGGATCACGCTCTCTCCGGCGGCGACGAGGCCGAACGAGGAGAGAGAGACGGTTCCAGCGAGCCGGCTGTCGTCGTCGAAGCTCCAGCCCGTGAGATCGATCGAATCGTCGCCGACGTTCGTGAACTCGATGAACTCGTCGCCGTTGTACATCCATTCCGTGACGCGCATGATGCCGGCCGCAGACGCGGATCCAGCCGAGCCGAAGATCGCGAACGACAAGCCCAGAACGCTCGCAAACGAAGAAATCGATCGAAGCTGCATGGCTTCTTCCCAGGACGGGCGCGGAATGCGCCCAGAGCGGGGCGGAGGCTACGGGGAATGTTCCGTATGTGTCAGGGCGATCGAGCGACGAAATCATTGCGCCTGCCACCGCATTCCCGGCGCCGCGCCATCGATTCGTCGCCGCCACGCAATGCGGAGTACGGGGGCGCGCCCCCGCTCGACCCATCCCGGCGGCGAACGTTCGATCCGACGCGGCGGGCCCCTTCCGAGACCCCAGCGCCCCTGTCTCCGAGCGCTCCCCTGACCGCTCAAGTGAGCAACACGCGCTGCACGCCAAACGGGCATCTCCTGCGCCGAAGTCGATGCAGCGAGCGCTCGCCGAGGCGGTACGGGGCGCGAAGGCTGGCATGCAGATTGCGTTTCTTCTGCCGCGAGCGACCGATCGCGATCGGAACGCATGCGCAAACGAACAGGACCCCGAGCGGGGCGGGGGAGATGGAAACGATGGCCGAGGCGATCCGGTGGGTGGACATTTCGAGCCCGAAGGGCGGCGAGCCGACGGCGAAGGCCGCGAAGCCCGCTGCGGCGACCGCGACCGCGACGGCTGCATCAACGGCAACGACAACGCCGCCGCCCCCTCTGGAGTCGGAGCCCCTGCAGCGGAGCACCGCGTCGCTGCTGCGCGTGCTGCGGCCAGGCTCGGTCGTCCGCCAGACCGGGCGCTTCGCGCAGGAGATGGCGCGCATCGCGGTCGGCTCTTCCGAACTCGAGCCCGATCCGAAGGACAAACGCTTCGAGGATCCCGCCTGGAAGGGCAACCTCGTCTACCGCCGGTTGCTGCAGTCCTATCTCGCCTGGGTCGATGCGGTCCACGGCGCCGTCAGCGAAGACCCCGAGGTCTGGCGCGACTTCGAGGAGATCCACCACGCGCTCGAGCTGCTGACCTCGGCCGCCGCGCCGACGAATACCTTCTGGGGCAACCCGGCGGCGATCAAGGAGGCCTTCGATACCGGGGGAACGAGCCTCCTGCGCGGCGCGAAGAACATGCTGAACGACCTCTGGAACAACCAGGGCATGCCTTCGCAGGTCGATCGCAGCGCGTTCGAGGTCGGCAAGGACGTCGCCCTGTCGCCCGGCGCCGTCGTGTTCCGCAACGAGGTGCTCGAGATCATCCAGTATGCGACGACGACCGGGAAGGTCCTCTCGACGCCGACCCTCATGATCCCGCCGCAGATCAACAAATACTATTTCATGGATCTCGCCCCCGGCCGGAGCTTCGTCGAGTACGCGCTCTCGCAGGGCCATCCGATCCTGACCGTCAGCTGGCGCAATCCGACCCGCGCCCAGCGCGACTGGAACCTCGATACCTACGTCGGCGCCCTGCTCGAAGGCATCACGGCCGTCTGCGAGGTGACCGGCAGCGAGAAGGTCAACCTCATCTCCTTCTGCGCGGGCGGGATCACGGCGACGGCGCTGCTCGCCTACATGGCGCGCGTCGGCGACGAGCGGGTCTCTTCGATCGCCTACGGCGTCACGATGCTCGACTGGTACGAACGCGCGCCGCTCGGCCGCCTGCAGCGCCCGGGCGCGATCGCGCTCTCGCGGGCGGTGACGAACCTGCTCGGCGTCTTCCCGGGCGAGCAGCTCTCGGGGGTCTTCTCCTGGGCGCGGCCGGACGACCTCGTCTGGCGCTACTGGGTCAACAACTACCTGATGGGCCGCAAGCCGCCGGGCTTCGACATCCTCGCCTGGAACAACGACTCGACGAACCTGCCGGCAGCGCTCCACGAACAGTTCATCCAGGTCTTCTTCGAGAACGCGATGTGCAGCGGGAGGCTCGAGGTCATGGGCGAGCCCGTCGATCTCGCGGCGATCAAGGTCGACAACTTCGTGACCGGCGCCGTCAGCGACCACCTCACGCCCTGGAAGGGCTGCTACCGGACGACCCAGCTGCTCGGCGGCGACAGCACCTTCGTGCTCAGCAACGCCGGTCACATCGCGAGCCTCGTGAACCCGCCCGGCAATCCGAAGGCGAGCTATCGCCTGGGGCCGAAGCCCGGCCCCGATCCCGACGCCTGGCTCGCGGAGTCGAAGCAGAACTCGGGGACGTGGTGGACCGTCTGGTCCGAATGGGCCCGCGAGCGATCGGGCCCGGAGAAGAAGGCGACGGGGCGACTCGGGAGCGAGCTGCATCCCGCGCTCGAGCCGGCGCCGGGACGTTATGTGAGACAGGGAGTCTGATCCGCGTGCACTACACGACCCTGGACTTCTACGCCCGGAGCGCCGAAGCGGTGAACCACGGCTGGGACCTCGCCCGTCACTGGTCGAAGCATCCCCTGAACCCGCTCTCCTATACCCACGTCGGCAAGTTCGCCGAGGCCTTCTTCGAGAGCGGGGAGCGGCTGACGCGGCGCTACGAGAAGCCGAAGTTCGGGCTCGAGCGCGTGCGGATCGACGGCGAGGACGTCTTCGTCAACGAACGGATCGTCGCCCGCCAGCCCTTCTGCAATCTTGTCCATTTCGAGCGCAACGGCTTCGACGGCCCGAAGGTCCTGCTCGTTGCGCCGCTCTCGGGGCATCACGCGACGCTGCTGCGCGATACGGTGCGGACCTTCCTGCCCGATCACGACGTCTACCTGACGGATTGGCTCGACGCGCGCGACATCCCGCTCTCCGTCGCCCCGAGCTTCGGTTTCGACGATTTCGTCGACACGATCGACGCCTTCCTCGAAGCGGTCGGCCCCGGCGTCCACCTGATGGCCGTCTGCCAGCCGACCGTCCAGGCGATGATCGCGACCGCGCGGCTCGCCGCCCGGAACAGCCCCGCGACGCCGAAGACCCTGACGGTCCTCGCCGGCCCCGTCGATACGCGCATCAGGGAGACCCGCTACAACCTGACCGCGAAGAAGATGGGCATCGACTGGTACCGCCGTTTCGCGATCTACCGCGTCCCCTACGGCTATGCGGGCTACGACCGCGAGGTCTATCCGGGCGCGATGCAGCTCGCGAGCTTCATGGGGCTCAAGCCGGGTCGCCATCTCGCCAAACACTGGAACTTCTTCTGGGACGTCGCGCGCAAGCGAAACGACCAGGCCGAGAAGCACCGCACCTTCTACGACGACTACATGGCCGTGCTCGACATGGACGCCCAGTTCTACCTCGAGACCCTCGAGCGCGTCTTCCTCGATCACCACATTCCGAAGGGCAAGATGCGCTACCGCGGCGAGCCGGTCGACTTCGCGGCGGTCGAGAAGACGGCGCTCATGACCCTCGAAGGCGAGCTCGACGACATCTGCTCGCCCGGCCAGACCGAGCCCGCCCACGACGTCTTCGTCCACATCCCGGCCGACATGCGCGAGAAGCGCGTCGAGGCCGGCGTCGGCCATTACGGCATCTTCAGCGGCCACCGCTTCCGCGAGACGATCGCGCCCCACATCAAGGCCTTCATGGCGCGACACGCGTAGTGGAGCGGCCCGCCGCGCCGCCGAGCGAGGAGATCGGCATCGGCGTGCAGCGCCTGCGCGTCTGCGTGGCGGGCAAGGGCCGCCCGGTGCTGCTCATCATGGGCTTCGCCGGCTCGCTCGAGCTCTGGGCGCCGCTGCTCGCCGAGCTGCCCGGCCACCAGACCATCGCCTTCGACGCGCCGGGAACGGGCGGCTCGAAGCCGTCGCCCTGGCCGCTCGGTATCCCCGCGCTCGCGAAGCTGACCGATCGGCTCTGCGCGGCGCTCGGCTTTCCGAGCGTCGACGTGATCGGATACTCCTTCGGCGGCATCGTCGCGCAGCAGCTCGCCGCGCGGCATCCGAAGCGCGTGCGCCGCCTCGTGCTCGCGAGCACGAGCCCGGGACTCGGCAGCATCCCCGGCCTGCGCGCCGCGGCCCGGCTGATGACCGTCCCGCCCTCGGCCTACCGCAGCGCGGGCTTCCTCCCGACGGCGGCCGCGATCTTCGGCGGCTCGCTGCGCGAGGATCCGGCGGCCGCCATCCGGTTCCTGCCCTCCCGCGTCCCGCATTGGCGCGGCTGGCTGCATCAGCTCATCGCGGTGAACACCTACTCGAGCCTGCCCATCCTGCCGTGCATCCGTCAGGAAACGCTGATCCTCGCGGGCGACGACGATCCGCTCGTGCCTTTGATCAATGCGCGCTGGATGGCGCGGCTGCTGCCCCGCGCGCAGCTCGAGATCCTGCCGCGCGCCGGGCATCTCGCGCTGCTCGAGCGCGCGCCGGAGACCGGCCGGTTGATCCGGGACTTCTTCGAACACACGACCGCCGACTCGGCCGGATCGGCCGGGCCATCCGCGCCCGCCGAGGCCGCCGCTCAGGCCTGACCGAAGATCACGGCGCCCGTCGGCACGCCGACGCCGCTCGTGACGAGGACGTGGTCGACGCCTTCGGGCTGGTTGCACGAGGTCCCGCGGATCAGGCGGACGCCCTCGGCGAGGTTGTTCACGCCGTGGAGATAGGCCTCCGAGAGCAGGCCACCATGGGTGTTGTTGGGCAGCGCACCGCCGAGGGTCAGCGAATCGGCCGTCACGAAATCCTTTGCTTCGCCCTTGCCGCAGAAGCCGAAGGCCTCGAGCTGCATCAGGATCTCGGGGGTGAAGGCGTCGTAGAGGCAGGCCGCGTCGATGTCCTTTGCGCCGAGCCCGCTCTGCTCGTAGAGGATCTTCGCGGCGAGCTCCATCTCGGGCAGCGCCGCGAGGTCGTCGCGGTAGAAGCTCGTCATCTGCTCCTGCCCCTCGAAGGAAGCCTGGGTGACGGCGCGGATCACCGCGGGCTTCTGCTTCATGTCCTTCGCGCGCTCCGCAGAGGTGATGAGCAGCGCGCAGCCGCCATCGTCCTCCTGGCAGCAATCGAACAGGCGCAGCGGCTCGCAGATCATGCGGGCGTTCATGTAGTCGTCCATCGTCATCGGCTTGCCGCGCATCGCCGCGTTCGGGTTGTTCTGGGCGTGCTTGCGCTGGGTGATCGCGATGTGGGCGAGATGCTCGGAGGTCGCGCCGTATTTCTGCATGTAGAGCTTGGCCTGCAGCGCGATCCAGGAAGCGGGCGTCAGCAGGCCGAAGGGCATGTACCAGGACCAGTGGATCAGGTCGCTCGAGATGATCTGGCCCGAAACGCCCTGGCCCATGCGCTGGCCCGAGCGGCCGTTCAGCGCGCGGTAGACGACGACGTTCTTCGCCATGCCCGTCGCGACGGCCATCGCCGCATGGGCGACGAGACCGACGGCGGCGCCGCCGCCGTAGTTGACCTTGCTCCAGAAGGTCATGTCGCCGATGCCGACCGTGCGCGCGACCTCGACCTCGTCGCTCGAGTCCATCGTGTAGGTCACGAGGCCGTCGACGTCGGAGGGTCGCAGGCCCGCGTCGTCGATCGCCTTGCGGACGGCCTCGGTCGCGAGCGAGAGCTCGGAGACGCCCGATTTCTTGCTGTAGGCCGTCTGGCCGATTCCGGCGACGGCGGCTTCGTTGTGGATCGTGGTCGGCATGGCCTTGTCGTCTCGCTTCTCTCGGTTCGGATCGGTTCGGGTCGGGTCGGTTGGCAGCGGTTCGGAGCGGATCGCGACGGGCTTCGCGGTCGCGCGCGCAGCGGCCCTCGCGCCCGCGCGCCCGCGCGCCCGGCGCTAGGCCGGGAGCGTCAGGGTGAACGTCGCGGTGACGTGGTTGCCCCAGGCGTTGTTGCCCGCGACCTCGACGTCGACCGCCTGCCCGTTCTTCGCGATGACCTTGCCGCGCAGATTCAGGAGGTCGCCCGGCATGTTCGGGCCGCCGAGCTTCGTGCGCACGCGCGTCACGATCGCGTCGACGCCGGCCCAGTCCGTGACGTAACGGGAGCAGAGCCCCTGGGTCGTCAGGATGTTCATGAACATGTCGGGCAGGCCCTGCGCGATCGCGGCGTCGCGGTCGTGATGGACCGGGGTGTAGTCCCGCGACGCGAGGGCGCCGCCGGCGACGAGTGTCGCCGTGATCTTGA
>CAZFKD010000119.1:0-10039 GCA_964519695.1 uncultured Spirochaetaceae bacterium | reverse complement strand
GGCATCAGCCGGGCGACGCTCTGGCGCAAGCGGCGCCGGCTCGGGCTCTGAGTCGCCCGGGGAGCGCGTCCGAGCCCGCCGAGGCGTGATCCGGAGCCTGGGCGCCCCGGACTTCGCGCTTCGTGCCGACCGGATGGCCCGCGAGCAGCCGTCGAAAGGGGCGCCCAGCGACCGTTGCCCGCTGGCCGGCCCGAGCGAAAACCGCGCGAAACCGGCCCGATCGACACGCGGTCGACGCTCTCCGGTATGCAGCAAGACGCGGAGATCATCCAATCGGCACGATTTCGTCGCCCACGGACCTGACCGTTCGTGACATACTCCTCTCAACTCTTGGGAAGGAGCCAGAAGATGAAGCTCGGCAAGCTGGTCGGAATCGGAATCGGAATCGGAATCGGAAGCGCTGCGGCCGCCCTGATGCTCTCGCCTGGCGAGGCGCAGGCCGTCTCGATCAGCGTTGGCTTCGCGGGCAACGAGGCCTCGTTCCAAACCCTGACGGACGCAGACCAGGGGCTCGGGTGTGCGAGCGCCGGTGAACTCGGGGAGCTGCGATGTATCGGCTCCGGCTTCAACGCCGGAAACAACTGGACGCTCGACGACTGGAATCTCTTCGTCGACCCCGATCCGACGGTGAGCAACGTCTTCTCGGTCACGAACAATACCGACTTCACCCAGAGCTTCGTCGTGTCGGTGACGCTCCCGAGCTCCATCGTCTTCGGACCGCCGAGCTTCATCCGCGGCTCGATCCAGGGCGGCGCAACCGACAACAACTTCGACGGCGTGACGCTCTCGAACACCGGAGCGACGTCGATCTACGACGGCCTGATCGATGGCGTCTCGGTTCGCACGCTCTTCGATGACCCGACCACGGCCTCCGGCTTCGGCAGCGTCTCGCTCGGTGCCGCGTCCTTCGGCATCCCGGTGCAGGAGTCGGTCTTCGTCGCGACGACGACCTCGATCGCCCTGACGCTCCGCTTCGATCTCTCTGCGCGCGACTCGGCCTCGTTCACGAGCCTCTTCGATGTCCAGCCGATTCCGGAGCCGGGCACCGCGCTCCTGATGGGCCTCGGCCTCGCAGGCCTCGCCGCGCGGCGACGGAGCTAGTCGGGCCCGTCCGCGGGGCGGGGAGAGCGCCCGCAGGTCGAGATCGAACCGGTCTTGATCGACCTGATGCGGAACGCGATCCAGGCGAACGCCAGCCGCGTCGTCGTCGAGTCTCGCCGGGTCTCGGGCGACCGCGTCGAGATCACGATCCACGACGATGGAGCCGGCATCGCGCCCGATGCCCACGCCTCGGTGTTCGATCCCTTCTTCACGAAACGCCCCGAGTCGGGGGCCGGCCTCGGCTTCAGCGTCGCCCGCGAGATCGTGCTGGATCACGCGGGAACCCTCGAGCTCGCCCGGTCGGATCGCGCCGGCACGACCTTCCGCATCGAGCTTCCGCATCGAGCTTCCGTATCGACCTGCCGCTCGCGCCCCGCTCCGCCGGCGCGGATGCTTAGCGGCCCTCGCGATCCGAGGTCCTGCCGGAAACCCGAGCGGAGATCGGGGCCGGGGGGGCACGAACGTGTCGGGAGCGACCGGCAAGAAGGCGATTCGGCAGAATCCGAGATCTCTGCTAGCGTCCGCCTCGATTCGTGCTTCCGATCGGAATTCAGCACGCGGCCGAAACAGGCCCCACTGTCCCCAATCGAAAACCCAATCATGCTCCGCGACCGACCGAGAGGCCGTGCTTCGGGGCGTTTCATCGCCGCAAGCTCCCGAGTCCAGACGATCTGGATCAGGCGCACGGCATGTCGGAGGACCGCACTGACGGCCCCGACGAGGAATTCATTTGAGCAAGAAGATCTATGTCGGCAACCTCCCCTTTTCTTCCACCGAGAGCGACCTCCGCTCCCTCTTCGCACGTCATGGCGACGTGGCCTCGGTCAACGTGATCATGGATCGCGAGACCGGTCGCGCCCGTGGTTTCGCGTTCGTCGAGATGGAGCAGGAAGATTCGGCTCGCGAGGCGATCCGATCTCTCGACGGAACCGATCTCGATGGCCGGAGCCTCCGCGTCAACGAGGCCGAGGACAAGCCCCGCGGCAACCGCCGCTAGGGCCGGTTCGCCCCCAGGCGAACCCGGACGGATTCTTCGGGGCATGCGCTCACTTGCGCATGCCCCGTCGACCGTCCTCGCGTCGACCGTCCTCCCGTCGCCGCGTCTCATTCCGCGCCGAGGAACCCATGGCCCGAACCCGCGTCTTCGTCAGCTTCGATCGCGAGCACGACGCCGATCTGCTCGCGCTGCTGCGGTCCCAGGCCAAACGAACGGATTCGACCTTCGAGATCGTCCCGATCGCCGCCGGCGCCCCGCGTCAGGACGACGCGAACGACGCCACGAACGACGCTGCGCGAGCAGCGATCCAATCCGCCGACGAAGTCGTCATCATCTGCGGCGAGCATTCGTGCGACTCGAAGCGCATGGCCTCCGAGCTGGGCATCGCCCGCGAAGAATCGAAGCCGGTGCTGCTCCTCTGGGGTCGCCGCGAGAAGATGTGCACCAAGCCCGACGGCGCGACCGCCGCCGACGCGATGTACAGCTGGACGCGCGACGTGCTCGAGCGCCAGATCTCGTTCGTCCTGCAGAACGCGAAGCCCCGCCCGATCCCCGAGAACTGCAAGCGGATGCAGGGCTGAAGCGCCCGGATCCTGGACGGATCAGCGCGCGTCCACAGGCCGCTCCGAACTGCGCAGATCCGGTATCCTCCCGCTCCCGTTCCGGGATCGCTCGAGGATCTCTTCGTTGACCGCCCTGCCCCTCCGCCGCATCGCCTTCGACTTCGACGCACGCACGCCCTTCCAGTGGAACCGGCGCAATCCGCATTTCGGACTGCTCGGCAATGCGGTCAGCTTCTTCGCGCAGCCCTTCGAGCGATACATGGTCGCCGCCATGCGCGCTGCACGGCCCCGGATCGAAGACCCGGCGATCCGCGAAGAGGCGGAAGGCTTCCTGCGACAAGCGGCGCCGCACGCCCGCCTCCATCGCCTCCATCGCCCCCACGTCGACGCCGAAGGCCGCCGCGTCGCGGAGGCCTTCGTCTCGATCCCCGCGCGCGCCCGGCTGCGCATGAACCTCCGCCTGCTCCTCTTGCAATGTCTCTATCCCGATCCCGAGCGCGAGCGCGTTCCCCCGATCGCGACGCGCTGGCTGAAGGCCCATGACGAGGGCCGCGATGCCGCGAGCGGGTACGCGCCGACGACTCCCTGACGCTATTCGCCGCCGCGGGCTCCGCGGTCGGCCGGCCCGCGCACGGCCGCAGACCGAACGAACATCATCCGAGCAAGGGGTTCCGAATGGCAGATCGAATCACCACGCAGTTCGCGATCATCGGCGCCGGCGCCGGCGGCCTCTGCGCCGGCATCCAGCTGCGCGCGTCGGGGCGCAGCGATTTCCTGATCTTCGACCGCGAGCCGAAGGTCGGCGGCACCTGGTACCGCAATACCTATCCCGGCGCCGCCTGCGACATCGCCTCGCATCTCTACTGTTATTCCTTCGCGCCCAACCCCGAATGGTCGCGCCCCTTCGCGCCGCAGCCCGAGATCCAGGCCTATTTCGAGCAGATCGCGAGCGACTACGGCCTGCGGGACCACCTCCGCCTCGACACCCTGGTCCGCAGCGCGCGCTGGGACGAAGCCCGCGCGCGCTGGATCCTCGCCCTCGACTCCGGCGACGAGGTCGAGGCCCGCTTCGTCGTGAGCGCCCTCGGCATGTTCGGCCGCGCCTCGACCCCGGCCACCCCCGGCCTCGCCGACTTCCAGGGAACCCGTTTCCACTCCGCCGAATGGAACCACGACCACGACCTCACGGGCGAGCGCATCGGCGTCATCGGCAGCGCCGCCAGCGCCGTGCAGTTCGTGCCCGAGATCGCGAAGCACGCGAGCCAGCTCTTCGTCTTCCAGCGCACCCCCAACTGGGTCCTGCCCAAAGAGGACGTCCCGTACACGCCCGAGCAGCGCGAGGCGTTCCGGCGCCAGCCCGAGCAGATGGCGGAGCGGCGCCAGAACCTCTTCAACCTCGTCGAGTACAGCCTCGAATACGAGCGCAAGGATTTCTCGGCCGTGCCCGAGGAGATGGGCCGCAAGGCGCTCGAGGTCGTGCGCGATCCCGTGACCCGGGCGCGCCTCACGCCCGATCATCCCTTCGGCTGCAAACGCCCGCTCCTCTCGAACGACTATCTCCAGACGTTCAACCGCGAGAACGTCGAGCTCGTCGTCGATCCGATCGAGCGGATCACCGCGGATGCGATCGTGACCCGCGACGGAACGGCCCGCCCGGTCGATACGATCGTGCTCGCGACGGGCTTCGAGACGACGCGTTATGCGAGCGCGATCCCGACCACCGGCCGCGGCGGTCGCCGGCTCGACGAAGCCTGGGCGGACGGCCCCGCGGCCTATCTCGGCCTGACGACGAGCGGCTTCCCCAACCTCTTCATGCTCTACGGCCCGAATACCAACGGCGGCAACTCGATCATCCTGATGCTCGAATACCAGGTCGAGTACATGATCCGCCTGCTCGATGCGGCAGAGAAGGAAGGCGCCGATTGGATCGACGTCCGCAGCGAGGTCCTGCGCGACTACAACGATCGGCTCCAGAAGGAGCTCGACGGCATCCCGGTCCTGCAGGCGGCTTGCAACGGCTACTACCGCTCGCCGTCGGGCCGCATCGTGACCCAGTGGCCCCACAACTTCGCCGCCTATCGCGCGCGCATCGACCAGGACAGCCTGGCTTCGTTCGAGACCGGGCGGGCGGGGGCATAGTCGGCGTCCGCCGCAGCGGGCCTCAATCCGCCACGTACCGTCCCGTGATCAGCGGCAGATCCGCGTACGTCCGGATGCCCGGCGCGGCGCCGCAGACCGCCGGGATCGCGTTGACGACCGGCATCGCCGTGATCGGGTTCGCGAGATCGGCGACGCGGCCCGAGGCGATCTGCTCCTGCGATGGGCTGAACTGGACGCGCGTATGGATGTTCGGGCTGCCCTCGACCTCCATCGTATAACCGTGATGGACGGGCCACTCGGGCTCGAGCCCCTTGCCCGCGTTCCAGACGACCTCGAGCTCGATGACGGAGCGATCGCCGACCATCCCGCGCCAGGTGCATTTCTGCCCGGCGAGCGAGCCCTCGGGCATCGTGAAGCCCTTGATCGTGCGCTCTTCGGGGGTGACGGCGGGCTCGTATTCGAAGGCGACCTCGCGCAGCGGGATCCGCAGCATGTCGGCCATTACGTCGACGCATTCGGCATATTGCCCGAGGACCTGGCGGTTGATCTCGGTCCATTTCGGGTCGGGGTCGAAGGACCAGCCGAGGTTCGTGTAGTTCTCGATCGCATCGTAATGGGTCAGGTCGACCGATTCGAGGAAGCGGATCTTCTTGAAGTCGCGCGTCGCGCCCGCCATCAGGGCCGCGATGAAGTTCGCGAAGCCCGGGAAGATGCCCGAACCGAAGACGCTCGCGCCGCCCTTCTTCGCGGCCGCTTCGATCCGCCCGCGCTGCTCGGCGCCGAGCGTGCGGCCGTTGATGAAATAGCTGCTCGAGACGTTGACGCCGGCCTCGAGCAGTCGCGCGAGCTCGAGGGCGTCGAGCTGGTTCGGCGTGTAGCAGACGCAATCGGGCCGGAGCGCGAGCAGGCGGTCGATGTCGCGGGTCGCCGTGACGCCGATCTTTCCGATGCCGCAGAGCTCGCCGACGTCGCGGCCCTCCTTGTCGGGGCTCCAGGCATAACAGCCGACGAGCTCGAGCTCGGGATGGCGGAGGATGCCGCGGGCGGCTTCGCGGCCGACGTGGCCGGTGGTCCATTGGACGACGCGATGGGTCATGGGGAAGCCTCCTGGCGCTGGGGTCGATCCTCGGACGATCTCGGAATTCGGCGCAATGCGCCAGCCGCGGGTCTTGCCCGGGACGAGCCGCCCGGGCTAGCGGTAGAGCTCGAGCGCCGGCGCGCGACCGAGCAGCACGTTCGCCGCATGACAATGCCGCTGGAGGAGCGCCGCCTGCTCGGCGGTCGGCACCGCATGCGCCGCCTGGCCCTTGCGCAGCAGCCTTCGATCCAGCCCGGCTCATCCGGCAGATCGAAGAACGCGACGATCCGGCGCAGCGTCGTCGTCGGGTCGCTCATGATCT
Organism: uncultured Spirochaetaceae bacterium; assembly: GCA_964519695.1. Taxonomy (GTDB): domain Bacteria; phylum Myxococcota_A; class UBA9160; order UBA9160; family UBA4427; genus UBA4427. The sequence goes on along the minus strand of CAZFKD010000119.1, from coordinate 3,878 downwards.
CCTCGAACCCGATCTCGGCGTATTGCCCGGGCGCGAGAGCCTTGACCGCCCGCATCCCGCGCAGGATGCATTCGCTCCAATCCTGCAGGAAACAGTCGAGGGGCACCGGATGCTCGAAGATCGCCCGGAGCTTCGGCGACATCGGCACGTCGCCGCGGAGATCGTGCTCGTCCAGATCGCTCCAGCGGATGCCGCTCGCCGTCTGCAGATCGTAGTGCTTGAACGCGCGCAAGCGGAAATGATGATGGGCCTGCATCGAGAGGGCGGCGTCGAGCGGATCGCGATGGAGATGGAGGAAGCGGCCCTCCGGAAAGAGCTCGACGAGCTCGGGCAGCCATGCGATCGCCCCCCCGCTGCGCTCGATCCAATGCTGCTTGCCGGCGCGGCGCGTGATCCAGTCGAAGAGAAAGCGGTACTGCTCGCTGAGCGGGCGTGTCGGCTGCGTGCGCGCGAGCGCCACGATCTCGTCGAACATCGCCGGCGGATCGTCGAAGAGCGGGCCGAGCGGAAGCAGCATCAGGTCCGGCAGGACACCATCGCGGTAGCGGCCCGGATCGATCGGCGCGGGCGCCTTCGCGGCGTCGAAGGTGATCTCCGGCGTCGCGAGATGAGTCGCGATCTTCTTCATCCCGCCCGTCGACGCGAGCCCGCAATCGAGCAGGCCGGCCAGCTCTGCGCCCGAGACCGGGCGCTCGCCGAACTTCCCGTAGAAGTCGAGCGTGATCATCAGCTCGCTCAGGACCGCGACGCTCGGATGCAGATCGACCATCTTCGACAGGATCGTCGAGCCGCAGCGGCCCGTCCCGACGATGAATCGTGCATCGAACCCGCTCGACTTTCGCGCATCCATTCCTGACACTCCTCGATCGGATACTCTGCCGCGGACCACCCTACCCGATCGAAAGGCCTTCAGCATGAGCCGCGCCCCCATCGACCTCGAAGACCGGATGGCCATCACCGACCTGCTCGCCGCCTACTGCCACGCGATGGACGCTTCGCGCGCCGATCTCGCCATCCGGCTCTTCGCCGACGACGCGATCCTCGAAACCCCGGTCGGCAACGCTACCGGTCGCGCTGCGGTTCTCGCTTGGATCGAGGGTCGCCTCGCGCTTCGGTCGAGTGTCCATCAAGTCGGCCACTATCTCCTCAATCCGCTCTTCGCGAGCACGAGCGATTCGCAGGTCCGCGTCCGGAGCATGCTGCTCTACACGCGCCAATCGCTCGAGGAGAACGGCCGCAGCGAGCTGCTCAGCACGGGGATCTACGAGGACGAGGTCGGGAAGTCGCGCGCGGGCTGGCGGTTCGTGCGGCGCTGCTGGCAGCTGCGGACGGCGCTCGAGGACGTCTACTTCTCGGCGTTCGGAGACTAGGAACCTGACCCAAGATGGGCGCGGATGCGCCGCGCGGCCCTCTTGGATCAGGCTCCTGGGGAAGATTGGCGGGCTTCGGAGTCGTCGCGAGCTCCGCAGACCGCGCTCGAATCGATGCCTCGAGATCGGCGATGCCCGCCATCGCGGCCTCGTTGCCGATCTCCGCCCCTTTCTGCATCAACTCGGGCATCGACTCGATGCTCTTCCGTCCCGTCGGCGTCCGATAGAACGCGATCAGCTCCCGGAGCTCGCGCTCCGAGAACGCATTCATGTAGATCGTGACGAATCGATCGCGCAGCTTCGACCAGCTCATCGTCTCGTCGAACCACTCGAAGAACACGTCGTTGTAGTCCGCCTGCTGCGGATTCTGCTTGATCATGGAATCCGCCAGGATCGCAGCCATCTTCGTCATGGCTTTTTCGACCTGCATGACCTCGAGGAACTCCTCCGCAGACCGCCGGTGACCGCCCTGCGGAGCATCGTTCGTCACACAAGCCAACGCCGTCGTCACGAAAATCGCGAGGAAAACCTTCTGCATCACGGACTCCAGCCGCGCCGCGATCCAATCGGTGATCGGCGGCAGCTCGGCATCTGCGCGGTTCATTCCGCTCGCATGCCCTCGCCGTTCGCCGTCGAATCGACCGCGCCGCGTCGATGCTCGTAGGCATCCACGCGGGCGGCCGCGCGATAGGCGAATGGACTCTCCGGATGCCCTTCCGCCACGTATCGGAAAAGGGCGATCGCGTCGCCTTCCTGTCTCATCGACATCAGACAATCGGCCTTCAGGAAGTTCGCCTCGCTCTCGCGCAAGGGGACGACGATCGAGGAGCAACCCTGGTCGCGGTCGCATCAGTCCAGCGCGCGATGCTCGATTCGGACACGCCTCGCGCTCGCCACCTGTCGCAGCTCGGCGCTCGGAGCGTCCGCGCTCACGAGGATGATCCTCAGCCCGGGGAGCGCGCCGCCTTCGTTCAGGAGCAGGCCATTGCGGACCAGTCGATCCGAGAGCGCTGGAAAGGGTCCGCCGACCACGTAGTCGATCCTCCGAAGCCGACCGAGCCGGAATCCGTCCGCGAGTTCGAGGGAGAGCGGCGAGGATTCGGGCGAGGACTTCGCCTCCGTCTGGAGGACCCACGCCTCCATCCGCGTCTGCGCATGGACGGGAAAGACCCGCCGGATCGCCTGCCGCGGAGCAACCGTCCGACTCACGCGATCCAGATGCGCGCCGAGCTCGGGCGCAGAGAGCTTCGTCGCACAGCCCGCGAGCAGGCCGCTGACGAGGAGCGCGAAGAGGAGGGCCGGGGTGCGAGGTCGGATCGACATGGGGGCAATATCGACAATCGGGGGAGGCGGCTTGAACCCGAGTCGGTCCGAGCGGGCGGGAATTGCGGATGCCTCGTCGATGCTGCCGAGGACTGGCAGCTCCTCACGCGCAATCGACTGCAGGCCTGTCTAGCGCGGACCGACGGCCCCGAGACTCGCGGCGTCGGGATCGGGGGCGACGACCAGCGCGCATTCCCGAACCCCTCGTCCCCGCACGGTGCGCACGAGGAAGTCGACGCCTCGATGCCGAACCCGGTCCCCGACGACCGGAGGACGCTCGAGGAGCGCCAGGACGAGACCGCTCACCGTGTCGACGTCGGGGTGTTCGAGCTCGATGCCGAGCTGATCCCCGACCTCGTGAAGGCGCGCGACGCCCAACGCGCGCAGCTCCCCCTCCAGCTCGAAGACCGGCTGCGTCGACGCGGGCCCGTCCGAGATCTCGCCGACGATCTCCTCGAACAAGTCCTCGACGGTGACGATGCCTGCGGTCCCGCCGTGCTCGTCCATGACCACGACGAGCTGGGTCTGCTCCCGCCGCATGCGCGCGAGCACGGTGTCGAGCATCGCGGTCTCGGGAACGAAGGGGACGGCGCGCACGGTCTCGTCGGAGAGGGAACGCCCCTCGGCGAGCAGCCGGAGCAGATCGCGGATGAGCACGATTCCGACGATCCGGTCGAACGTCTCCTCGTAGACCGGATAGCGCGTGTGCTTCGCGCTGCGCAGCGCCGCTCGAATCTCGTCGGGATTCGCACTCCGCCGCACACCGACGAGACGAACCCTAGGCGTCATGACCTCGATGGCCGTGAGCTCGCCGAAATCGAACAGCTCTCCGATCACGCGGCCCGCCTCGGCCTCGATCTCCCCCTTCGCGATGCTGTCCTCCACGACGTACCGGAGCGCCTCGGAGGTCGGCGCGAGCTGGGCCAGCTCCCGCCGCACGCCGACGATGCGCAGCATCGCCAGGCCCGTCGCATTGAGCCCCATCACCAGCGGCCAGAGCGCGAGCTCGATCCAGCGCATGGGCGTGCTGACCCAGAGCGCCGTCTCCTCTGCGTGCTGGAGCGCGAGCGTCTTCGGCACCATCTCGCCGAGCACGATGTGGAGATAGGTCAAGACGCCGACCGCGATCACGCTCGCGACGACGTGGACCGAGATCCAGGACTCCATCCCGAGGCGACCCAGCGG
>CAZFKD010000118.1:0-10058 GCA_964519695.1 uncultured Spirochaetaceae bacterium | reverse complement strand
CGTCATCGCCGGTAAACTAATGCGGATCTCGCGCGGTCGCCGCTCCCTGGAACGCGAAGCCGCTCCATCCGAGGATCGATGAGGCGAAGAGCCCCGCCCGGCGTTCGTAGACGGCTCGATGTCCGGATCTCCAGAGCGCCGAATCGCCGAACCTCCGGATCGCACGCTGACCGGTAGGGCGTCGCGCGGCCGCTTCGCTCGCGCGAGACCTCAGCGAACCCTGGCCTCCCCTGCCTTCATCGAAGGCCGCTGGCTCGTGCAGCTGACCCCGCCGTCCGCCATCACCGTCTGCCCCGTCACGAACCCCGCGAGATCGCTCGCGAGCATCACGACCGCCCCCGCGATGTCCTCCGGCGAAGCGATCCGTCCGAGCGGAATCGAGGCGACGCGCTGGGCGATCGACTCGTCCGTGAGGCGCTCGCGCAGCATCGGGCCGTCGATGGCGGTCGGGCCGACGCAGTTGACGCGGATGCGGTGGGGGGCGAGCTCGAGGGCCAGCGTCTGGGTGAACTGGATGACGCCGGCCTTGACGGCGCCGTAGGGGGCGAGGTTCGGCGAGCCGCGCAGGCCGGCGAGCGAGGCGATGAAGACGAGGGCGCCGGGGACGTGGTCGTCGATCATGCGGCGGGACACCGTGCGCGCGACGTTGAAGCAGGTCCGCAGGTTCTGGTCGATCGCCGTCTGCCAGAACTCCCAGCCCTGCTCGAGGACGGGCGCGGAGGCGTGGGCGCCGAAGTTGCCGACGTTGTTGACGCCGACGCGCAGCGGGCCGAGGGTCTCGCGGGCGGCCGCGACGGCGCGATCGAGATCGGCCTCGTCGATTGCGTTCGCCGTGAGGGCGAGGCCGCGGACGCCTTCGGCCTCGACGAGGGCGACGGTCTCGGCGGCGGTCGCGTGGTGCTGGTCGACGACGGCGACGTTCATCCCCGCCTGCGCGAAGAGGACGGCCATGGCGCGGCCCGAGCCGCGGCCGGCGCCGACGACCAGCGCGTTCTGGCCAGCGAGGCCGAGGAGGTCGTGCATCCCTCGCATTCCTTTCCCGCGCGCGGCCCAGGACATGGCTCGCCAGGCGATGCGGACTCGCCGGGCGGAGCGCGCCCGGCACTGCGGCACCGCGCCTAACGCACTTTTGCGAACATCTCCCGGATGTCCGCGACGAGGACCTCGGGCTCCTCGGCCGGCGCGAAATGGCCGCCCTTCTCGTGGACCTTGAAGAAGACGCGGTTGTAGTAGGTCTCGGTCCAGCCCATGTCGCCGGGGGCCATGTCGGGCTCGAAGAGCGTGATGCCGGTCGGCGCCGAGACGACGGGAACGTTCGTGTGGTCGGGCTTCCAGGGGTTGCGGCCGGCTTCGGCGTAGTAGCGGACGGAGGTGACGAAGCTGTCGGTCAGCCAGTAGATCATCATCGTGTTCAGGAGGTCGTCCTTGGAGAATCGACTCTCGACGTCGCCGTTCGTGTCGCCCCAGGCGCGCCGGCGCTCGAGGATCCAGGCGCAGAGGCCGACGGGGGAGTCGTGCATCGCGAAGGCGAGGGTCTGGGGATCGAGGTGGTGGACGGCGACGTGGCTCGCGAATTTTCGCTCCCAGGCGAGCAGGGCCTCTTTGTCGCCGGTGCCCTTCGAGATCGTGTCGAGGCTGGCGGCGATCGACCAGGGGCGGTCGCCGGAGAAGAACTCGAGGGGGGCGGTGCCGGTGATGTGGACGCCGTGGACGCGATCGGGATAGCGATGGCCGAGCTGGAGGGTGACGAGGGCGCCCCAGTCGCCGCCGTGGGCGCAGAACTTCTCAAAGCCGAGGACGTCGCGCATCAGGACGGTCCAGAGATCGGCGGTGCGCCACCAATTGATGCCGGTCGTTCGCAGCGGCGTCGAGAAGCCGAAGCCGGGGAGCGAGGGGATGACGAGATCGAAGGCGTCGTCGGGATCGCCACCGTGGGCCGCGGGATCCGAGAGCGGGCCGATCACCTTGCGAAAATCCCAGAACGTCCAGGGCCAGCCATGCGTCAGCAGCAGCGGGCGCGGGCCGCGGCCCTTGCCCTTGGCGGGGGGCTTGCCTCTGACATGTAAAAAGTGGATCGGGATGCCGTCGATCTCGACCTTGAACTGCGGATGGGCGTTCATCGCCTTCTCCTGCGCGCGCCAGTCGTAATCGTGGTTCCAGTAGCGGACGAGCTCGCGCAGGTAGGCGCCGTTCGTGCCATAGCGCCAGTCGTCGTTCTCGACATCGGGGGCCCAGTGGACATGGGCTCTCTCAAGAGTGGCAAGAGGCGACGTTCCACATAGATCACGTCCAGCCGACGGCGCAGGTCGTGGAGCTTCGACTCGGGGATGTCGATCCGGAAGGGCTGGGGCTTCGGCTGGCTCATGTCGGCTCCTCTCGTCGCGTGTTGGATCGCGGCCCTCGACGGGCCACGCATTCGCCCCGACAGAGACTCGCAAGCCCGCGGCCGACCTGCGAGGGGCCATCGCAAAGGAAATGCTTGACGCGGCAGGGCCGGATCGGGGACGCTCGCCCGGATGCGGCCCCATCCGGACCTGCCCGATGATCCGACCCGGATCTTCGAACGGATTCTCGCCCTCGATCGCCGCGGCGAAGATCTGCCGCGGCTCTACGATCAGCTGCGCGCGGTCGCTCCGGTCTGGCGCGCGCCGATCGAGCGCCTCGGCCGGCCCTGGATCGTGACGCGCCATGCCGACGCGGCGGCGCTCGTCCGCAGCTCTGCGCTCGTCAAGGACGAGCGCCTGCTCGGGCTCGCGGGCGTAGGCGGCGGCGGCGCCTTCATCGACGTCATGCGGCGGATGTTCGCGTTCCAGGGCCCGGAGAAGCACCATCGCATGCGCGCCCTCGTCCAGCGCGGCTTCACCCCGCGCGCAATCGAGCGCCTGCGGCCCGAGATCGAGGCGATCGTCGACGGGCTGCTGAATGCGGTAGCGGCGCGTGGCGCGATGGATCTCGTGGCGGATTTCGCGTTTCCGCTGCCGGTGACCGTGATCTGCCGGATGCTGGGCGCGCCGGTCGAAGACGTGCCGCGCATCGAGGGCTGGGCGTCGGCGTTCGCGCGCCGGGCGGATCCGGCCGAGGCGCTGACGCCCGAGCGGGAGCGGATCGGCGATGCGGTGACGATCGCGTTCGTCGAATTCGTGAAGGCGCTGATCGAAGAGCGCCGGCGCGCGCCGGGGGCCGACCTGATCTCGCGTCTCGTCGAAGTCCAGCGCGAGGCGCCCGAGCTGACCGACGACGACATCGCCGCGACGACGATCCTGCTCTTCCAGGCGGGCCACGAGACGACGACGAACTTGATCGCGAAGGGCGTCCTCGCGCTGCTGCGCCAGCCCGATCGGCTCGCCTGGCTGCGCGCCCATCCCGAGGCGACCCCCGCGGCGACCGAGGAGCTGCTGCGCTTCGACCCCTCGGTCCAGATCAGCACGAAATACGCGACGCGCGACATCCCCTTTCACGCCGAGACGATCCGCGAGGGCGATCCCATCACCTTCGTCTGGGGCGCCATCAACCGCGATCCCGCGCATTTTCGCGCGCCGCATCGCCTCGACTTCGAGCGCGTGCCGAACGACCATTTCAGCTTCGGCATGGGCGCCAACTACTGCCTCGGCGCCTCGCTCGCCCGGCTCGAGATCCAGTGCGCCGTCGGGGCGCTGCTCGCGCGGCTGCCCGGACTGCGGCTCGCCGAGCAGGAGATCGAATACAAGCCGCAGCTCCATCTGCACGGCCTCGCCCGGCTGCAAATCGAATGGGACACCCCGGCCCAATAGAAAATGGAACGCAGCCTCACGGCGGCCATCGACGACCGGGAGCGTCGGAGAACCCCGGCATTCGCCCCCCCCCCCGCAACAGAGGGCGGGACGCGGAATCACCGTCCAGCAAAGCCGCCCCGAGTGGGCCGGCCCTGCTGTGCGGGGTGAGATGTAATGGTCGCACGCGCAGCACGGCGCCGGACGCGCCGGCGAGTCTCGACGCGTGCGGCCGAGCCACGAACCCCGCACAGCTCGACCGGACCACTGGGCAAGGCGTTCGAAGGCGTTTTTCCGCGGCCTGCTAGAAGACGATCTTCGAGAGCGATTCGAGATGCACCATGTCCGGCTTCACCGGCACGAAGATGAACTCGTCGCAGCCGACGGCTTCCATCTGTTTCACCGTGTCCCGGATCGCTTCGGGCGTCACCGTCCGCACGGCGCCGAGCAGCTGCTCGACCTGGCCGGGCAGGACCTTCGGATAGTATTCGTGGAAGTAGGCCGAGAGATCCTCGCGCGCGTTCGGCCCGGCCGAGAAATAACAGCCGCAGACGAAGCGCGGCCGGCCCGCGCGGCCGTTCTCGCGCCACGTTTCGTCGACGACGGCGCGCATCCGCCGGACCTCTTCGGGATCGGCCCCGAAGCTCCAGGTCACCGCGCCGTCGGCGAAGCGCCCGACGCGCCGCAGCGCCTTCGGCCCGTTCGAGCCGAGCAGGATCTCGGGCCCGCCCGCGCGCACCGGCGCCGGCCCGATCGCGCGCGTGCCCGGGACGAGCGACTCGCCGCGGAAGAGCTCGCGGATCGTCTGCAGGCTCTCCTCGAAGCGCCGTCCGCGGCCCTCGCGCGGCGAGGGCGCGACGTCGTAGTCGTCGAGCGGGGTTCCGAGGCCGACGCCGAGGCTGAATCTTCCGCCGGAGAAATCGTCGAGGGAGAGCGCCTGCTTGGCGACGACGCCGGGCGGATGGATCGGCAGGATGATGACGTTCGAGAGCAGCCGGATGCGCGAGGTCACGGCCGCAGCGGCCGTCAGGGCGAGCACCCAGTCGTAGCCCGAGTAGGTCAGCCGCTCCCCCATGCAGAGCGAGGCGAAGCCGGCGGATTCGGCCGCCGCGGCCCAGCGCAGGACGAGATCCTTGTTCGTGCCGCGCAGATTGGTGGGCAGGCCGACGCCGACGTCCATGGGAATCTCCTCGAGCAGGCGGGATCGATCGCGATTTCCCTATGCTAGCCCCGCGCGAGAAAGCGCCATACCGCCGAGTCGACCCGCAGCCCGGGCCGCATCGCACGAGGAGAACCGACCATGGGCAAGTACACGCGAGCCGAGCTGCTCGAGGCCTTCGAGGACTACAAGCGCCGCCGCGACATCGCGTCGGAGAGCGGCGACTGGAACGTCTGGGCCGACTGCTTCACCGACGACGCCGAATACATCGAGCACGCCTACGGCGACATCCACGGCGGCCCCGCGATCCGCAAATGGATCTGCGACGTGATGGCGCCCTTCCCGACCATGACCTTCCCGATCGACTGGCTCTGCGTCGACGAGGAGAACGGCGCGATCGTCTGGGGCGTGCAGAACGCCTTCCCCGAGCCCTACCAGCCCGACGGCACGCCCTACCAATTCCCGAACTGGTCGCGCCTCGTCTACGCCGGCAACATGAAGTGGAAGTCCGAGGAGGACATCTACAACCCCGCGCGCGACTCGGCGCGGGTCTTCAAGTCATGGGTCAAGGCCGGAGGCCGGACGCGCAGCGGCGAGAAGATCAAGATGCAGCACCGCTAGGCGCCCGGCCCTCGCCGGCGCCGATCGCGGGGATCACCTCGCGCCCGATCCGCTCGATCGACTTCCAGCCGGTCTCCCAGTCCATGTCGCTCGAGCCCGGCGCGATCGTGACGAAGTCGAGCCCGATCGCGGCGAGCGCGCGCAGACGCGCGACCGCGTCGTCGACGGACCCGACGATGGCGAAGCGGTCGAGAAGGGCGTCGTCGAGGGCGCGCGCGCCTTCGCCGGCGGCCTCCGCATGGCGATCCATCTCGTAGCGCGCGGCGACGCTGCGGCCCTCGCTGCGCAGCGCAGGATCCCCGAGCTCCGTCGCGCCGGTCGACCAGCCGGCGAACCGCGCGAAGACCGAGACGCCGCCGCGCGCGATTGCGCGGGCCCGCTCGACGTCTTCGTCGACGGCGCAGTTGACGAAGGCGCCGTAGCGCAGCGAAGCGGGATCGCGCCCGGCCCGGCGGACGGCCTCGCGCGCCTGGCTCGTCGCGCGCGCGAGCGTCTGCGGGTCGGCCCCGAGGCAGAACAGGAAGGCATCCGCCTGTCGCGCCGCGATCTCGAGCAGCCTGGGCCCCGACACGGCGACCTCGAGCGGCACGCGCGGCAGCGCGAGCGTCTGGCTCCATTCGATTCGGCTCTGGGCCGCGCCGCGCCGCGTCGTCTCGCCGTCGAGATAGGCGCTCAGACTCGCGAGGTCCCGCTCGAACGCCGCGGGCGGCGCCGGCTCCCGTCCGATCTTCGCGAGGGCCGAGTCGCCGCGGCCGATGCCGCAGAAGGCGCGGCCTCCGCTCTCGAGCTGGAGCGCGAGGGCGGCGCTCGCGGTGACGGCGACGTCGCGTGTCGTCGTATTGGTCACGCCGGTCCCGATGCGGATCCGCTCGCTCGCGCCGGCGACGAGCATGAGCTGGCTCCAGGTCTCGGGGCCGAGGTTCTGGGTATCGCCGAGGGCGAGATGACTGAAGCCGGCAGCCTCCGTGCGCCGCGCGATCTCGCGGGCGCGGCCCGGAGAGCCGAGCATCAGCAAGCCGATGTCCATCTCGGAGGCTCCTCGCCCTCCGCGTCCTGGGACGCGAAGTGCGGACGGGGCTGCGGGGCGCCTCAGGCGCAGCGGCGGATGATCTTCTCGGCGAAGTCTTCCATGACGCGCTTCTTCTGGTCGAGCGTCGAACGCTCGCCGAGGGCGAATTTGAACGGGTAGCTGATGCCCGTCGTCATGCCTTGCGCTTCGAGGCGCTGGAAGGTCGCGACGTCGGGCGGGGTCGAGAGGCCGACGACCGTCTCGAAGGGCAGCTGCGAGCGACCGGCTTCGGCGCACAGCTTCGCGAGGGTTGCGAGGATTCCGGGGACCTCTTCGGGCGTGTTGCCGGCGCCGAGCCAGCCGTCGCAGAGGGTCGCGGTCCGCCGCAGGGCGGGCTCGCTCGCGCCGCCCATCCAGATCGGGACGGTCTGCTTCGGAGCCGGAGCGATCTGGAGCGGGGGGAAGTCGAAGAAGCGGCCGTGATGCTCGACCATGCCGCCGGCCCAGAGCTTGCGGAGCACGCTGATCATCTCGTCCGTCCGCTTGCCGCGCGTCTTGAAGTCGACGCCGTAGATGTCGAACTCCTCCTTCATCCAGCCGATGCCGGCGCCGAGGGCGAAGCGGTCGTTCGAGAGGATCGCGAGGGTTCCCGTCGCGCGGGCGACCTCGAAGACGTTGCGGAGGGGGAGGACGTAAACGCTGACCGTGAACCGGAGCTTCCGGGTCGCGGCGGCGAGCGCGCCGATCGTCGCCCAGCAATCGGGATAGTCGGCGTCCGCGCGCATCGGCGGGATGCCGTCGGTCGCGTAGGGATAGCAGGCGGCGATGTCGCGCGGATAGACGCCGTGGTCGCCGAGCATGCAGCCGTCGAAGCCGACCTCCTCGGCGAAGCGCGCCGTCTCGATCAGCTGCTCGGGCTCGACCCAGGTGAGCGCCTGCCAGAACTTCATCGTCCCTCTTTCAGCTCGAATGCCGCTTCATCGCAAGGTGCGCGTCAGGGCGCCGACAGTCCGTATTCGATCGAGCCGTCGGGCTTCACGTCGTAGATCTCGTAGCCCTCGGTCACGTTCGCGCCGTCCGCGGCCATCGCGACCGCGAATTTGTTGGAGGCGTTGCGGGCGATGTCGAGCACGAGCTCGACCTGCTGGGCGGGCGTGTAATGGGCGCGGAGGGCGGCGATCTCGTCGTCGGCGATGCGGCCGGGAGTCCAGATGAAGGCGTCGGCGAACGCGAGCGCCGCCTTGATGGCCTCCGGGAGATCGCTCTCCTGGTAGAAGTCGACCGCGGCGAACGTATCGTCGTTCGCGCCCGCGACCATCGCCGAGCGGCTGCGGACGGATTGGCAGACGCGGCAATGATGCGCGCGGGCGCCGCGCAGGCGGACGAGCTCGGTCGTGACCGGATCGAGTCCCTGCAGACCCGGGACGACGCGGATCAGCTCCTCGATCCCGTTCCAGATCGTCGCATCGGCATTCAGCGCCTGCGTTTCGATGCCCGCGCTCGTGTCGCTCGGGCCGAAGAGCCGGTCGAGCACGAAGCGCGCGCGCGCGACGACGTCCGCGACGTAGACCGCCTGCGCGAACTCGGCCGTCTGCGGACCGAGCGCAGCCGAGAGTCCCTCGCGGAGCCCGTCGTCGATCCCGGAGACGTCGAGCGTGAACTGCTCGGCGAAGGCGAGGGCGCCCTTCCAGGATTCGCGCAGATCGGAGAACGAGGGCCAGCCCGCCACGTCGCGCCCCTGCCAGGGACTCGCGCCGCAGGCGGCCGGGCGCACCAACGCGGGGATGCCCTGGATGCCGGCGATCACGCGGGCCGCGAGATCGAGCAGATCCGCGTCCACCCGTCGCCAGGCCACCACCTCGAGGTCGCCCAGCGCGATCGCGGCGGCCGGCGCGAATCGCGCGACCGCGCCGCGGCCACCGCCGACGGACTCCTGCTCGCTTCGTTCCTGCTGCATCGGACCTGCCTCCTGCGCGACGTCCTGCGCCGCGTGCTGATTCTCTCGCGCGAGGGCCGCCCGCCCTTTGCGCGGCGCGCGGCATCCGTCCGGACCGCCCCAGGAATAACAGGGCACGGGCGTCACGCTACAACTGGCCCCGATTCTGTCAATTCGCGCTCGCGGCCCTCGCTTCTGCATCCGCCGCCGAACCCGCTACCACCCCGCCCGTCGACCCCCCGCCGACCCGCTATCGATCGCGCCGGCGATTGCGGCTCGCCACGTAGGTCCGGATCGCCGCGACCTCGTCGCGGCCGAGGCGATCGCGGAAGCTCGGCATGCCGAGGGGCTCGCGCGCGCCGCCGAGCAAGATGGCTTCGAACTGGTCGAGGGTCTCCACCGAAGCGTCGCGCAGGTCGCGGATCGAGCCGCCACTGATCGCCTTCGGGCCATGACAGCCGAGGCAATGATCGTGGTAGAGGACGCTACCGCGTTCGAGCAGATCCGCCGGCGGCGGCGGCGACGGCGGGATCGGCGCGTGGCCCGTGAGCGGCGGGGGCAGGGCCTTGCGCGGCGCCTCGCCCGTCGCGCCGAGCGCGTAGGTCAGCACGCGCCCGCCGCCCCAGACGTTCGCGAGCAGCGCCGCCGTGCCGCCCGCGAGCGGAAAGCTCCCGCCCCAGCCGGCTGCGACCGTCACGTACTGCACGCCGTCGATCCGATACGTGATCGGAGCCGCCATGACCCCTGTTCCGGCGGGCGCCTCCCAGAGCTTCACGCCGTCGTTCGCGCGATAGGCGACGAAGCGGCCGTCGGCGGTGCCCTGGAAGACGAGGTTCCCGCCCGTCGCGAGCACGCCGCCGTTGTACGAGGTGACGTAGGGGACGCGCCAGACCTCGCGCTGCGCGACGGGATCCCACGCGAGCAGGAAGGCGTCGATCTCGACCTGCTCGTTCTCGTCGAAGGCGACGTAGTTGGAGGGATCGAGCGCGGTGTTGAGCCGTCCGGGCATCGGAACGAACCGGTCGTCGATCTCGAACAGCATCGGGATGTCGAACGCGGGGATGTAGACGAGGCCGGTGCCCGGGTGGAAGGCCATCGGATGCCAGTTGTGGCCACCGGATGGGCCGGGGTAGATGAGCTTCGGGGACTTCGCGTAGTCGAGGCTCGGGTCGACGATCGGGCGTCCCGTGGCATCGATCCCCTTCGACCAGTTCACGGTGACGTAGGGCGCCGCCGAGACGAACGCGCCCGTCTCGCGATCGAGGACCCAGAAATAGCCGTTCTTGGGCGCCTGCATCAGCAGCTTGCGCAGGCGCCCGTCGATCTCGAGATCCGCGAGGATCATGTGCTGGGTCGCGGTGTAGTCCCAGGAATCGCCGGGCGTCGTCTGGAAATGCCAGACGAGCTCGCCGGTCGCCGGCCGCAGCGCGAGGATCGACGAGAGATAGAGATTGTCGCCGCCGCCGGGGCTGCGGATGGAGCGGGGGAACGGGCCGCCGTTGCCGGTCCCGACGTAGACGAGGTCGAGCTCCGGGTCGTAGGCCATCGAGTCCCAGACCGTGCCCCCCCCGCCGAGCTCGAACC
>CAZFKD010000117.1:0-10086 GCA_964519695.1 uncultured Spirochaetaceae bacterium | reverse complement strand
GTCGCATAACGACCCCCGGGCGCGAGATCGGGCAGGCCGAGGGCGCGCGCGAGGGCGTGCCAATGGGCGTCCTTCACGAGCGATAGGCAGAGCCATTCGTCCTTCGTCGGATAGATGCGGATGCCCGCGGAGAAGCCCGTCTGCATCGCGTCGAGCAGCGGCCGCTCGATCGCACGGCCGTCGGCATGGGCGACGGCATGGCTCGTGTTGAACATCTGGGCGTTCACGATCGCTGTCTCGCAGAACTGGCCCCGGCCGGTCTTCTCGCGCTCGTAGAGCGCCTGGCAGATCGCGATCGCCGCGAGAAAACCGTTGCCCGTATCGCCCATGTTCGTCAGCGACCAGAGCGGGCGTCCGCCACGGCCGCAGCCGCCGTCCTCCCACTCGACGCCGGCGAGGCACGCGCCCGTCTGATCGTTGCCCGGCAGCTCGAGGCGGGGCCCGCGCTCGAAGCCGCGGGTATGGCAGTAGACGATGCGCGGGAAGCGCTCCTTCAGCGACTCGTAGTCGATCCCGAGCTTGATCGCCGCGCGGTAGCGCATGTTGTGCATGACGACGTCGGCGGAGGCGAGCAGCCGCTCGATGACCGCGCGCGCGCCGGGCTTCTTGAGATCGATGGCGATGCTCTGCTTGCCGCGATTGCAGGCCATCGCGATCTGGCTCGAATGCCAGTACCAGTCGTGGAGCGCATTGACCTTGATGACCCGCGCACCGAGATCCGAGAGGATCTGGCCGGCATAGGGGCCCGCGACGGCGAGGCCGAAGTCGAGGACGGTGATGCCGTCGAGCGGGCCCTTCGCGAGCGGCTTTGCGTCGGTCGCGCCCGCGGTCGTCGCGTCGCTCCTCGCAGCGGTCGAAGCGCCGGCGGCCTGGCGCCGCGCGAGCGCTTCCGCCTCGGCCTTGACCTCGGCCGTGTGCTCCCCGAATCGCGGCGCGGGGCCGCGGATTGCGCCGGGCGAGCGCTCGAGCTTGTAGAGGATGCCGGCGGCGCGGATGCGGCCGAGCTCCGGATCGTCGAGCTCGGCGACGACGTCGTCGGCGACGAGCAGCGGATCGGCGAGCGCCTCCTCGGGCGAGCGGACCTTCTGGATGCAGACCTGCGCGATCGCGCCCGCCTCGGTCCATTCGTCCGCCGTGAACTTGCGGACGGTCTCCGCCATCGGCTCCCAGTAATGATCGAGGACGAAGATCTCCTCGACGCCGAGGCCGATGCGCTCGGGATCCTCGCGCACCGTCAGGTCGGGCGTCGCGTTCATCGTCTCGCCCGCCCCGGCCGACAGGATGAAGCGCGGATTCGGCGGCCAGGCGTGGATCCAGCGCCCGTCGCGACATTCGAAGAGCCCCTTCGGCGAGCGACTATCACCGACCCACGACATGAACATCGGGGCATCGAGCTTCTCGGCCATCGCGAAGGCGAGTACGCCGGCGGCGAGGGCGCCCTGGAGCAGCGAGGTCTCGACCCATTGCCCGCGCCCCGTGACCTCCCGGGCCCGAAGCGCGGCGCTGATCGCGGTCGCCGCGGCGTAGGCCGCGCCGAGGCTCGGGAAGCGCGAGGCCGGAAAGAGCGGCCCCTCGCGCGGCGCGCCCTGCAGCCGTTCCTGCGCGACCTCGAGATCGGGGAAGAGCGGCGGCTTGCCGGAGAGATGCGGCGCCGAGCCGCCGAAGCGGCCGCGCTGCTCCCATTGCAGGCCCGAGCGCGCGGCGACGAGCGCGTCGTAGCCCGGGCGATCCGAGTAGGGGTTGTCGCGGCCGTAGCCCGTGATCGAGCAGTAGACGAGGCGCGGGTTCAGGGCGGAGAGCGTCGCATAGTCGATGCCGAGCTTCTTCATGACGCCCGGCGCGTGACCCTCGACGAGCACGTCCGCGGTCGCTGCGAGCGCGAGAAACGCGCGTTTGTCGTCGGCGTTCGCGAGGTCGAGGACGGCGCTGCGCTTGCCGCGGTTCCAGGCGTGGTGGCCGAGCTGATCGCGGAGCGGATCCCGTCCGGGCCGCTCGATGCGGGTCACGCGGGCGCCGTGATCGGAGAGCAGCATCGTCGCCATCGGACCGGCGATGCCGTTCGAGAGCTCGAGGATCTGGATGCCGTCGAGGACGAGACTCATCGGGGGGCCCTCCGATTACGCAACCCGGGCGCGACCCGGGCGCGGGCGCTGGCTGGAAACGCTCAGGCGATACCGTACATCGTCGCGCCGTTCTGCCACGTGATCTTCCGGACTTCGTCCTCGGGCACGCCCTGGAACAGCTGCTCGATCTTGGCCGCGGCGTCCGGCCAGTTGCAGCAGGGATGCGGGAAATCCGTCGACCAGAGCACGTTCTCGATGCCGAGGTCGTGGCGGGCGGCGATCGCTTCGGGCTCGTGGACGAAGGTCGCTGCCATCTGGCGCCGAAAATACTCGGAGGGGAGCAGCTTCACGCCGGGGAAGTCGTAGTGCTGGTGCATGCGCGAATCGAGGAAGCGGATGAAGCCCGGCAGCCAGAACAGACCCGGCTCGACGAACACGACGCGCAGCTTCGGATGGCGCTCGAGCACGCCCGTCAGCACGTACCAGGAGAGCGTCTCGGCGATCGCGAAGCCGGGCAGCGCGGTGAAGATGCCCTTCTGCGGTGTCGGATCCCGGCGGAAGACGTCCCAGAGCGAGGTCTTCAGCGTCAGGTGGTTGGCGACGACGACGCCCGTCTCTTCGAACGCGTGCCAGAGCTTCTCGTAGCGGCGGTCGTGGTAGTCGGGCATTCCCAGCTCGGAGGGGAAATTCGGGATCTGGATCGAGCGCGCGCCGAGGCCGGCGAGCCGGTGGACCTCGGAGACGGCGTAGTCGACGTCGATCAGGGGGAGCTGGTAGGTGATCAGGATCCGCTTCGGGTCGATCGAGGCGAACTCGGCGAGGGCGTCGTTGTAGGCGGTGGCGCAGGGCTGCCAGTGCTCGCCGATGGCGTAGACCTTGCTGGTGAAGTCGAACTCGGAATACATCACCTCGCACTGCACGCCGTCCGCATCCATCGCCGCGAGCCGCGCCTTCGGATCGAAATAGCCGGGATGGCGCGCGGCCTCGAGGTCGACGAAATCTTCGAGCTCGAGCTTCTTGCCTTCCTGGATCGCGTCCTGCTTCGCCGCGTGGCGGGCCATGCCTTCGTCCCAGGCCGAATGGAAGCGTTTCGGGAGATTGCGCTTGACGTGATCGTCGGTGATCACGCAATGGGAATCGGCGGAGAAGAATCGCCGGGCGGGGGTCGCGGCTGCGTTCGTGGTCATGTTCGTCCTCTCATGCGGCCGGCCTGGCGGCCGCGGATCAGTGGTTCGAGGCGTGGTGCTCCGCGCTGGTCGCGTCCGCTGCCAGCACGTCGGCGATCCAGATCGGGATCTCGCGGAAGATCGCGGCGCGCGAGTTCGCGACGAGATGGCAGTGCCAGCAATCTTCGAGCGTCCGGATCGTCACGCTCGGCGACCTCGGAAGCTCCGCGCGGACGCCGCGCTCGCCGTGCAGGTCGTGGTCCCCGATCAGGACGTAGACCGGAACGTCGATCGCGGCCGCCGAAGGGGCATAGCCGCCGGGCAGCATCGAGAGCAGTCCGCCGAGCGCGAGCAGATCGGTCGACGCGGCGTGCAGCAGCGCTTCGGCGAGGGGCGGCGCGGTCCCGACGCCGAAGGCGGCGCGCCGATCGCCCTCGGCGCCCTCGGCGCGCGCGGGGTAGGGCGTTGCGTAGCTCCGCCGAGCGAGCGCGCCGAGCTCGCGGCGGGCGCGCTCGGGATCGTTCGCGTACTGCCGCTGATCCGCGTTCAGGAAGAGGGGCAGGCCGCGCGTCGTGAACGAAAACAGGACGAGCGCGCGATGGGGGCGGGCGATCGCCTGCTGCTCGACGGTCAGGACCGAGCCCATCGAATGGCCGACGCCGATCGTCGATCCGCACCGCATCGCCGGGATCCCCGCCTCCGCGTCGCCGCGCCCGAGGCGCTCGAGGGCACGCTCGAGGGCGAGCTGATTGGCGCGCGCAACGACCTCGACGCCGAAGGCGAAGCCCGCTTCGACCGGCTCGGGCTTCGAGCTCTCTCCGATCCCGAGATGATCGATCGCGAGGGTCACGAAGCCCCGTGCCGCCATCGCCTGCGCGAAGCTGTAGCTCCGTTCGCCGGCGGTCCCGAGGTCGAAATAACGACGCGAGAGGAAGCCGCCCGGCAGACAGACGAGGGCGACGGGCGGAGAATCGATCGCACGCTCGTGCGGGACCACGACGTCGACCGCGAGCTCGAAGCGACCCGGATGCGGCACGGCCTCCGAGACGTCGATCCGCCAGCTCGCGCGGGCGGCGACGGTCGAGTCCGCATCGTCCGCCTCGCGAGGAGCAGCCGGCGGGGCGTTTCGGATCGGGGCGGGCTGCGACATCGGAAGGGCACTCCTCTTTTTGCGAGTTTCGCAAGCTTCGGGCCGGACGTGGAAATGCTAAAGGGACTTTGGTAAATGAGCAAGCATGGCCGTTCGATCGTCGTCGCGTCCGCCCGCCCGTGCTCGCGGGCGCAGATCCGCGCGTCCGGCTCCGCCTCCGGCCGGATCCGCACCCGACCCCGCTGCCGAGCCGTCGACTCGCCGGATGAGCCGTCATCTGATCGGCCTCGCTACGGCGATGCGGCTGCGCATGCGTGCGGGGCTCGTCGCCCGGGGCCACGATCTGCGACCGTCGACCGCGCAGGTCATCCCGAATCTCCCCGCGGAGGGGCTGCGCATGACGGACCTCGCCGTGCGCCTGCGCCTGACGCTCCAACGCGCGGGTCAGCTCGTCGCCGAGCTCGAGGAGGTGGGTTATCTCGAGCGGGTCGCAGACCCCGCCGACGGACGGGCCCGCCGGGTCGTCTTCACGCGCAGAGGGCGGACGCTCATCCGGGACATCGACGAGATCACGCGCGAGACGACTCGCCATTTCGCCGAGCAGATCGGGGAGGCCCGCTTCGAGCGGCTCTGCGAGCTGCTCGAGGCGCTCGACGTCGCGGTGAACGGGCTCGATGCGCCGGTGCGGATGGTCGGCGCCGAATACGAGGCGGGCGACCATTGAGCCGGGCGATGCCGGAGAAGACGTGCGCGATCGCTCGCACCCGATCGAACCCGTGGCAAAATCGCGCAATGGACTGGTCGGCAGCGGAGCTCGAGCGGGCTTTCCGGGATTGCTTTCTCGCCGAGCACGCGACGATCCTCGTCGGAGGCGGCCGCGAGCCCGTCTACCTGCCCTCCGCCGATCCTGCGCGCTCCCCCCATCGCATCGTCTACCGCGAGGACTACGTCGCGAGCGCGCTGCACGAGGTCGCGCACTGGTGTCTCGCCGGCCGGGAGCGTCGGCGGCTCGAGGACTACGGCTACTGGTACCGCCCCGACGGGCGCAGCGCTGCGGAGCAGGCGGAGTTCGAGCGTGCCGAGGCACGGCCGCAGGCGCTCGAGTGGATCTTCTCCGACGCCTGCGGCGTGGCGTTCCATCTGAGCGCCGACAATCTGGCGGGCGTCGGCGGAGCCGGTCCGGATTTCGAGGCGAGCGTCCGTCTCGCCAGGGCGAAGCTGCTGGAGGGAGGGCTCGCCGGACGAGCCGCCCGATTTCTGGAGGCTCTGCGCGGATCGCGATCGGAAAACTGAGGCCGGCCGCCCGTCGGATCGGAGGCGAAGGCCTCTCAGTGCGCGCCCTGCTGTTCGGGGGACTCGATCGTTTCGGGCGCGCGCGCCGCGCCGGCCGTCCCCGCTTCGTCGATCAGGCTCGGTTCGACAGCCGTCCGGTACACGATTCGGATCACGTATCGGGCATCCGGGTCGGCCTTGCGCTGCGTCTTGTAGCTCCACTCCCGGACGGCGCGCAGCGCCGAGCCATCGAAGACGTAGGGCGGATCCGATGCGACGACGATCGGATCGACCGTCTTGCCGTTCGCAGCGATGCCGAACTCGACGACCGCGAAGCCCTCGACGGCCGATGCCCGGGCGAGGGGCGGATAGAGGGCGGCGGAACGCGCGCTCGGCTCGCGCGGCGCGCTCGGCTGGCGCACGCGCTGGGCCGCGTCCTCGACGCGGCGGCGGTAGCCCGGATCATTCCCCTCGAGGTCGAGTACGCGGAGGCGTTCGCGCGCGTCCGCGGCGGCGAAGGAGGCCGAGGCCTCGTCGATCACGCGTCGATAGGTCTGGCGCGACGCCGAAGGATCGCCGTCGATCTCCTGACAGAATCCGCGGACGAGCCGCAGCGAGTAGCGGAGCTCGGTCGCCTGGAGCCCGTCGATCAGGTCGGGCTGCGTCAGGCGGTAGACGGTCTCGCAGTCGGAATGTTGATAGGCGACGTAGGCATCCGTCGCGATCTGGATGCCCTGGATCTCCTGGGCCTCGGGCGCCGGGGCTGCGTTCTGTCGGCAGGCGAGCGCGAGCAGCCCGGCTGCGGCCGCAGCGATCCAGATGATGATTCCTCGCATCGCTCCGATCGACCTCCTTCGACTCCCCGCTGCTCGCGAGGACCGTCGGACTATACGGGAAGCCGTGCGAATCCGGGCCCGAAAAGTCGTCGTCCGGGCGGGCTCGGGGGAGCCGCGGGGCGCGCACCGGAACGGCGGGGTGTCCCGCTCTAGTCGATCGCCGTGACGCGGTTCACGTCGTCGCTGACCGGGCCGAGCTGGACGCGGGCGGTGCGCGCGAGCTCCTGCATCGATTCCTCGAAGAGCGCGACGAAGCGGCTGCTGTCGGGCATGATGTCGGGGTCGCTGTTGAAGCCGATGCCCATCGTTCCCGCATAGCTCGTCAGCGCGATGCCGAGTCCCATGCCCTCCATGAGGGGCACGGCGGGATAGATCGCGCGGACCCGAGCGCCGTGGAAGTAGAGCGGGATCTGCGGTCCCGGCACGTTGGTCACGATCGAATTGATCGGCCCCGACATCGCGCGAGCACCGAGCGAGAGCAGCGTCGACGGCGTCCATTCCTGGATCTGGTTCATCATCTGGACGCCGATCGCCTGGTTGGTCTCCTTCAGCTCCTCGGTTTGTTCGTGGATCAGCTCGAGCCGCCGTTTCGGATCGGGCTCGTGGATCGGGACCGGGAGGATCCAGGACGAGACCTTGTTGCCGAGCTTGCCGCGATCCGCGTCGGTGCGGACGGAGACCGGCGTGGAGATCTTGAACCGGATCGCCTCGAGGTCGACGTTCTTCTCGAGCAGGTATTTCCGGATCGCGCCCGTGACGATGGTCAGAACGACGTCGTTGATCGAGCAGCCGAGGCCCTTGCGCATCGACTTCAGGTCGTCGAGCCGGCAGGAGATCCATTCGAAGCGTCGATGCGGGCCGAGGCTGCCGTTCATCGGCGTCGGATCGGCCTGCGTTCCCATGCCGAACAGGCGCGCGAGGGCGTTCACCCGCGTCGAGACCTCCTGGCGCAGGTCTTCCGTGTCCGACACGAACTGGCGGAAGTCGCGCACGACCTCCAGCGGGATCCCGACCTGGCGCTTCGATTCGTCCAGGAAGAGCTCGAGCCGTCGCGGACAGGGGCGGGGATGGAATCGCTCGGGCTCGCCGAGCTCCGGCGGGATGGGCGAGGTCGAGAACTGGATGTTCGCGAGGTCGACGCCCGAGGAGCCGTCGATCATGCAGTGGTGGATCTTCGTGATCATCGCGAACTGATCGCCGCCGCCGACGCCCTCGACGAACCAGTATTCCCAGAGCGGCCGCTTGCGATCGAGCGGCTGTGCCATCACGCGCGCGACGAGGCTCTTGAGCTGGGCGAGCGTGCCGGGCTTCGGGAGCGAGGTGTGTCGGATGTGGTAGTCGATGTCGAAATGGACGTCGTCGACCCAGACGGCATGGTCGAAGACGGGGATCTCGAAGAGCCGCTGCCGGTAGCGGGGGACGAGATGGAGGATGCTCATCGTCGCCCGTTTGACGAGCTCGATGTCGATGCCGCCCGACGCGGTCCGCAGCGGACCGACGTCGCAGATGTTGGTCGAGGCGACGTGCATGCGGACGTTGCCCCGTTCCATCAATAGAAACGAGTTGTCCTGGGCGCTCAAGCGGTCGTAATGCCAGGGTGCCATGGGGGCTCCATGTTTCGGGTGTCGGGGACTCGTTAGTCTGCGCGGCGAGCGGTCGCGTGGCAACCCGGATCGGTCGGCTCGTCCGCCGGCAGCGGCGGTTCGGACCTCGCGGCGCGGAGGCGGGATCCGGGACGCGACCGGACTGCACGTCTGCGCCTGCGGCGTCGCCCGCGAACCCGTCGTTCAAACCGAGGTGAAAAGGCCTCGTCAGGCAGGTTGCTTCGCCCGGGCGAGGACCTGCTGACCGGCGGGCGTCGCTCGGAGGGCGTGGGAGAGGGTCCGAAGCGTGATGCTCGTCCGGACGCCGCGGATGTCGTCGGCCAGGATCGCGTGCTGCCAGGCGAAGCGGGCAGAGCCGTAGACGACCGCGATCGATCGCGCCGGGAGCGGGACGCGGACGCACACCCGACCTGCGTCCGGATCCTGCCGAGCGGGCCGCTCGGCAGGATCGACGCGATCGGTGCGATCAACGCGATCGGCGGCGCGAATCCCGGCGCCGGCCGGCGCGGCCTCCGGCCCGAGGAAGGAGAGGGCCGAGTCCGAGTCGAGCGAGACGTCGAGGATGGCTTCGCCGTAGGCATGCAGGTCGTCGACGTGGAAGTCGAGGTTCGAGCGCTCCGACTCGGCATAACGCAGCACGAACACGTCGGTCGTCGTGTAGTCGGCGAGCGCGGCACGGCAGCGCACGAGATCCGCGGGGTCGCCGCGTCCGTCCCGGGCGACGCAGGCGCGGAGCCGGGCCTCGAGGGCATGCGCGGAGGCCGGCAGACCCGTGAAGCGGTCGGCGTTCATCCGGCGGCGCACGAAGTTGAAGCGCGGCCCGAAATGCTGCTTGCGCTTGCCGCTCTGCGACGGGAGGAAGGGGCGCCGCTCGATCTCGGCGAGCAGATCCTCCGCCTCCGCGGGGGAGAGCGCGTCAGGATGGACGCGCACGCCCGAGAAGGCGGGCAGGCCGGGCACGGATTGCGTCGCGAGATCGAAGCCGAAGACCCGCTTCGGCGAGCGCGCGACGAGCCAGTCGGGCAGGCCGAGCGGCTCGTCCATGCCGCAGTCGTGGCGGACCTGTGGCTCCCGGCAGCGCGCGCACCAGCGCACCCCCGTGCAAGCGCAGGCCTTCGCGCCGCGTGCCGGCCCCGTCAGCTCTTGCCCCGGACGAAACGACGGAAGGCCGAAGCGCTCCAATTGTCGTGATCCTCGCCGAAGCCGCGCTTGTCGCCGTCCCACTCCCAGTCGGTCAGGCAATTCCAGGTCCAGAGATTCGGATTGAGGTGGACACCGATCCGGTTCAGCGTGCGGCCCTCGGCCTCGAGCGTGCGGCCGAGGGCGTCCTTCGCCGTGATGCGGACCCGGGTCGGGCAGTGGTCCTCGCGCTCGAGCACCTCGCGCCTGCCCTCGACGAGCTTCGACCAGACGCCGTCGCGCAGCAGGAAGCCGTGGATCGAGACGTAGCCGCTGCCGAAATCACCGGTGATGGTGTGCCAGGCGTCGCGCTCGGACATCGAGGCATAGGTATAGCCGCCGCGCTTCATGGGCGAGCCGGGATGGAGCGCGTCGCCGATCTGCGAGCGAACGCCCCAGGAGCGGTCGCGCATGCCGAAGGCGTCGACCGCGATCGTCTCGTCCTCGATCCGGATCGTGCCGCGATAGCGGCCGGGCTGGTCGAGGTGGCCGCCGCCGAGGTAGTTGGGCTCGCAGATCGCCTCGAAGGTCAGATGGACCTCGACCTCGTTCGCGTCGGGATCGACGTAGTCGAGCGCATAACGCGAGAGTGGCTCGAGGCAGCGGTAGTGGATGCCGTTCGCGAGCCGGATGTCGGTCAGGTCCTGGCCCTTCGGAATCGGCAGATGCCAGAGGTTCTTGGCGTAGACGCAGTTCCAGATCTGCGAGCCCGAGGGATCCCAGAAAAAGGCGCCGCCCGAGCTCACGCCCTGGTTCGGGCGGAAGAAGGGGTAGAGCTGGCCCGAGAGCCTGCGTTCGGGGACGGCGAAGGTGAACCAGCAGGTCTCGGTCCAGAACGGGTCGTCGCTGGTCAGCGACGAGCTCTACGAGCACCTC
>CAZFKD010000116.1:9837-10205 GCA_964519695.1 uncultured Spirochaetaceae bacterium | reverse complement strand
ATCCGTCCGCTCGCAGAAGGGGTAGCTGTGCTCGATCGTCGATTGCTGGACGAGCCGGCCCTCGTCCTTCAGACGCTTGATGATCGCCTTGTCGGCGTCCTTGCAGACCTGGCCCTGATAGTCGACGACCGGCGCAACGAAGCGCGCCTCCGCGTCGAGCGGATCGACGAGGTCGATGCCCGCGCGGCGGCAGACGCGAAAATCGTCCTCGCCGTAGGCCGGCGCCAGATGGACGATGCCGGTGCCGTCTTCGGTCGTGACGAACCCGTCCTCGAGGACGACGAACGCACCGCTCGCCGCGCGCTCCTCGAAATAGGGAAAGAGCGGCTCGTAGCGCAGGCCGACGAGCTCGCTCGCCGCGACCTTGC
>CAZFKD010000116.1:0-9827 GCA_964519695.1 uncultured Spirochaetaceae bacterium | reverse complement strand
TTTTTGTAAAGAATGCTCACTGCGCCTTCAGCACCCATCACTGCGATCTCAGCGTTCGGATAGGCGAAATTGATGTCGGTGACGAAGCGGAAGCGTTCGCCCTCGGCGGGCGCGGATTCCTCCGACCCGCCGCCACCGGCAGCGAGCGCCGCGGCGAGCGACTTGTCGAAGGCCGCGATGCGCGCGGCCGCGAAGACGAGACGATCCCCGTTCTCGAGCGACTCGAGCAGGGCGTACTCGATCTCCGGCCCCACGCAGAGCGCGAGATTCGAGGGCAGCGTCCAGGGGGTCGTCGTCCAGGCGGTGAGATAGACGTCGCCGGAACGGCCCGGCAGGAGCGGCGGCTTCGCATCGGATCCGGAGCGGCCGGAAGGGCCGGAGTCCGGAACGATGCGGAAGCGGACGGTGATCGCGGGATCCTGGACGTCCTTGTAGTTCTTGTTGGCTTCGAAGTTCGAGAGCGGCGTCGCGAGCCGGCACGAGTAGGGCATGATCCGGTAGCTGCGATAGATGCGGCCCTTGTCCCAGAGCTGCCGGAAGACCCACCAGACCGACTCCATGAAGTCGAGGTCCATCGTCTTGTAGTCGTCTTCGAAGTCGACCCAGCGTCCCATGCGCGAGACGGTCCGGCGCCATTCGTCGACGTAGGTCTGGACCATCGAGCGGCACTGCTCGTTGAAGACGTCGACGCCGCGCTCGGCGATGGCGGCTGCGCCGGACAGACCGAGCGCATCCTGGGCGAGGGCCTCGATCGGAAGACCGTGGCAATCCCAGCCGAATCGGCGCTCGACGTGGTGGCCCCGCATGGTCCAGAATCGCGGGACGATGTCCTTGATGGTGCCCGCGAGCAGATGACCGTAATGGGGCGTGCCGGTCGCGAAGGGCGGGCCGTCGTAGAAGACGAATTCGGGTCGGCCTTCGCGGCGGCGACTGCTCTCGCGGAACGCGTCGATGCGCTCCCAGAATTCGAGGATCTCGCGCTCGAGGCTCGGAAAATCCGCGGTCGCTTCGACACGCTCGAAGACCGGCTCGTCAGGCGCGCTCATTCCCATCCTTCCCGTCGATCCTTCCCGATGATCTCTGCGGGGAACCTCCCGGCCTTCCGCCCGGCAGCCTTCCCGCCATGCTTCCCCGCATCCGGCCCCGCGATGCGAGGCAGGGGGAGTATCGGGGAATCGGGTTCCGGGAAGCAACAGCGCGCCCGCTCGGCGGGCGGGCAGCCGCGCCTTCTGCCCCGATTCGAGCCAGGGTAGACCTCGACGGAGCGGCGAACGTCTGTGCTAATGAAAAGCCGACTCCAGGAGACCCGGCGCCCGCAGAACCGACCCCTGGAGCTTCGTTCCCGGCAGGCCCGCCCCCCCGCAGAGGAGTGCGATTCGAAATGAGTCCCGGCATGGATCTCGGCACGCTGTTGCACGGCACCAATCCGATGTTCACCGACGTGGCCCTCTTGATCGGTCGCGTCGCGATCGGCGTCTGCTTCATGATCCACGCCTTCGGCAAGCTCGGCTGGATCGGCTCCGGATCGATGGAGGGCTTCGCGCGCTGGCTCGGCGATCTGGGCGTGCCGATGCCGGCGGTTCAGGCGCGCATCGCGATGCTCTCGGAGCTCGTCGGCGGGGCGATGCTCGCCCTGGGTTTCGGGACCCGGCCCGCCTGCGTCGCTCTGATCGGGACGATGCTCGTCGCGGGCATCGTCGGCCATCGCGGCGCGGGCTATCTCATCACGAACAACCCGCCGGGCGCCGAGTACACGATCAATCTCGCAGTCGTCTGTCTCATGTTCCTCTTGATCGGCCCGGGCGCGATCTCGCTCGACGCGCTGCTCTTCTAGCGCGAAGAGCGCGGCGGGTCGAAGGGCCCGGCGGATCGGTCCGGCCGGGCGCCGCGAGGCGCAGCGCGCGCAACCGGACGGCCACCATGTCGGGTCAGCGATGCTGAAGCTCTGCCTCGCCCATCCCGCCTTCTATCCGATCTTCGGTGGCGGCTCGCTGCGTTTCTTGCGCTATCAGCCCGGGCTGCGCAAGCGGGACGTGCAGACTCGGGTGCTCGCCGGCACCGCCCGCGCGAAGGACGCGATCCATCCGGGCGATCCGCACGACTGGTCGCGCCATCCGATCGGTCGTTTGCTGCCCGTCGATTCGATCGAGGGACTCCCGGTCCATCGCGTGCGGCTGCCCGACGAGACGAGCGCGCGGCGGACGGCGATCTATTTCCGGGCGCTGATCGCGCTCTGTCGGGATCCGGCGACGCGCCCCGACGTGATCCAGCTGCATTCGTTCGAGCGACTCGAGTCGCTCTACTGGATTCCGCGACTGCGGCAGCTCGGGATCCCGATCATCTATGCGATCCAGATCTCGAGCCCGCTCCATCACCGCTCGCGACTCGTCCGCGCGCTGCATCCGAAGATGCTCCGGATCTTCTACGACCAGTTCGACGGCATCGTCACGAGCAGCGAGCAGATCGAGGGGCGGCTCCGGCGGCTCGGGGTCGGCCGGCCGATCGCCGTGATCCCGAACGGTGTCGACCTCGTTCGGCATCGCCCGGCAGAGGAGGCCGAACGCCGTGCTGCGCGTTCGCGGATCGGGATCCGCGGGGACGGCCCGGTCCTGCTCTCGGTGGGCGCGATCAGCCCGCGCAAAGGGAGCGATCTGCTGATCGAGGCCTGGGCCGATCTGCTCGCGCGTCGTCCCGATCTCGAGCTCGTGCTGATCGGGCCGCGCCACGATCAGGGGCCGAGGCGGCGGGGCCCCTTCGAGCGACGCATCGACGCGCTGATCCAGGGCTCGGGACGCGGCCAGCAGGTGCATCTGCTCGGCGTCCGCGACGACGTCCCGGAGCTCTATGCCGCAGCCGACCTCGTGGCGCTCCCGACCTCGCGCGAGGGCGGAACCCCGAACGTCGTCCTCGAGGCGATGGCCTGCGGCCTCCCGGTCCTGCTGACGCCCTTCGACGGTCAATCGAGCGCGATCGGCCGGCCGGACATCGAGTTCGCGCAGGCCCACCGCTCGGCGCCGGCGCTCGCCGGGAGCGTCGCCGATCTGCTCGCGAACGACGCGCGCCGCGCCGAGCTCGCGCGGAGCGGCCTCGACTGGGTCCGAACGCATCTCGACCTCGATCGAAGCCTCGACCGCTTCGCCGACTTCTACGCGCATGCAGCCGACGGGACGCTCGACGCGGCCCGCATCGCCGCGCAGAACCCGCGCTTTCCGACCGGCAGCCAGCCCCGCACGGACGCATCTCCGGCATGACCGCCATCGACGTCTGCGATCGCGCGGTCGGCAGCGCCGATCCGATCCTCGTCGTGACCGATCGGCGGTTCTGGCGCCGCGAGATCGGCTCCGAGCAGCGCATCGCGAGCCTGCTCGATCATCTCGCCCGCCGCGATCGCCCCGTCGTCGCCGCCTATCTCGGACGCGTCGCCGCTTCCGAACGCGAAGCGCTCGCGCGATTCGAAGCGCCCCGCCCCGGCCTCTCGATCCGAGCCCGCCAGCCGAGCCCGCTCGGATGGCTCATGGAGCGGCGCGCACCGCGGCCCCGCGGCCCGATCAATCCCCTGCTCGTCGAGCGATCGCCGGCGCGGCGCCGATTCGTGCAGGCCTTGCTGCGCACGCTCGAGCCGCGCGTCGTGATCGTGGAGTTCGCCCGCCTGACGGCGACGGTCCATCCGCGACCAGCCGACCTCCCGGCCGCGACCGCCTACTGGATCGATACGCACGACCTGCTGCATCGAAGGGCCGACCAGTTCCGGGCGAACGGCCTCGCCACGGCCGTCGAGATCGACGCGTCCCAGGAGGCGGAGGCGCTCGCGACCTACGATGCGCTGATCGCGATCCAGGCGGACGAGGCCCGCGCGCTGCGCCGCCTCGTGCCCGACAAGCCGGTCTTCGTCGTCCCCCACGGCCTCGAGCTCCCGGTCCCCGTTCCGGGCTTCGAGCCCGGTCCGCGCGCGATCCGGATCGGATTCCTCGGCGGACGCGATCCTTCGAACGACGCGGCGCTCCACTGGTTTCTCGACCATGTCTGGTCCGCGCTCGCAGTCCGCCTCGGCGATCGCGCCGAGCTCGTCGTTGCGGGGCAGATCGCAGCGCGCTGGACGCGCATGGAGCGCGGCCTGCGGCGACGGGAACGCGTCGATTCGATCGCCGAGTTCTGGCCCTCGATCGACATCGCGATCAATCCGGTGCGCTTCGGCAGCGGGCTCAAGATCAAGAACGTGGAAGCGCTCGCCCATGCCCGCGCGCTGCTGACGACCCCGATCGGCGCCGAGGGCCTCGAGGACGCCGCGCCGGGCGGGCTGCGGATCGCCGAATCGGCGAGCGAATGGATCGCGCTGATCGAGGCCTGGGTCGACGATCCCGAATTGATCGAACGGATCGGCCGGGCCGGTCGGGCCCATGCCGAACGCCATTTCTCTCCCGAGGCCGCCTTCGCGGCCCTCGATGCGGGACTCGACGCGCTCGCCGCCGCCGACGGCGCGCTTCGGGAGCCGGCATGAGCTCGCGCGCGGAGGGCCGGCGCGACGCGGCGCAGATCGTCGTCCTCTCGTCGCGACGCGCCTTCGAGGCCCTCGTCGGTCCCGTGCCCGAGTCCGCTTGCGCGCGGCACGTCTTTCTCAAGCCCGGGCGCGCGGCGCGCATCGAAGGCGCCCTCGCCGAGGCGCGACTCGTCGTCTCGCAGAGCTATCTGCGCCCGGAGATCAATCGCTGGATCTTCGCGGCACGGCGCCGCGGCGTCCCGACGCTGCTGCTGATCGACGGCCCCCTCGAATGGGCGAACCTCCATTCGAATCCGAGCCTCGGGCGCCGCGGCGCCGAGGGCGCGCGGGCGCTCTACGACCCCATCGTCCACGACGCGGTCGCCGCCATCGGCAGCGCCCAGGCGCTCGCCCTCGAGCGCCGCAACGCGGGCCGCGGGATCGTCTTCACGACCTACGCGAATCGGCGGATCCGGACCGATCCGCCGCCCGCCGATCCGGCCGCGTCGCCGCGCTTCGACTTCCTGCTCACGACCGCCCGCACGGCCGCCTTCGACGCACACGATCGCGCGGCGCTCACGGAGGCGATCGGCGCCTGCGCCGAGGCGCTCGAGCGCGCGGGCCACGCGGCGCTCGTGCGGATCTTCGACGACGCGATCCGCAGAGCCGTCCGCGCGGCCGCGCCGCACGCGCATTTCGACGCGACGGGCAGCTTCGGCGACGCGCTCGCGCAGACGCGCTGCGTGATCGGGACGCCGAGCAGCGTGCTGCTCGAAGCGATGCACCACGACCGTCCGACCGCGACCCTCGTCTTCCGCGAGGGCCCGCTCTTCGATCGCACGGGCTGGCTGCTCGGCGAACGCGCGAGCTGGCCGGCGAGCTTCGCAGCGATGCTCGCGCGCGATCCCGAGCGGATGGCGATCCAGCGGGACGCGCTCGGGACGAGCCTCTCCGATCGCGACTACTTCGCGCAGATCGAAGCCCTCTGCGCCGGCGAGCGGCTCGCTGCCCCCCGCCCCCTCGATGCCTTCGACCTCGGATTCGAGCAGCACGTCCTGCGCGCCGTCCGCCCGCTCCGGGCGCGACTGGGCGCGCCGATCTACCGTGCCCTGCGCCGCGTCTGGCCGGGACGGGAACCGGGCGGCTGATCCGCCGACCGACCTCCGCAGCCTGCACGAACGTCCCGTCCCATCTGCCCGGCCCGAAAGGAAGACCGCCCCATGCCCGACCTGCTCGTCGAACGCGACCGCCACGTCCTCACGCTGACCATGAACCGCCCCGCCCGCTACAACGCCCTCTCCGGCGCGATGCTCGTCCGCATGTACGACGCCTACTGCGAAGCGTCGGCGGATCCCGACATCCGCTGCATCATCGTCACGGGCGCCGGCGGCAACTTCTGCTCCGGCGCGGACCTGAAGGGCATGGCGGGCAACGCCGGCGACGAGGATACGGGCATCGATCTCCAGGCCCGCATGAAGGCCGATCCGGACATCCACTGGAAGGCGCTGTTCCGCGGCTACCGCCCGACCAAGCCGATCATCGCGGCGGTCGAAGGCGTCGCGATCGCGGGGGGCACCGAGATCCTCCAGGCGATGGAGATCCGGGTCGCCGGCGAGAGCGCGCGCTTCGGCGTCGCGGAGGCGCGCTGGTCGCTCTATCCGATGGGCGGCTCGGCCGTCCGGCTGCCGCGACAGATCCCGTACACGCACGCGGCCGAGATCCTGCTGACCGGCAAACACGTCAGCGCGCGCGAAGCGCTCGCCATCGGGCTGATCGGCCATGTCGTGCCCGACGGCCAGGCCCTCGCCAAGGCCCGCGAGATCGCCGCCGTCGTCGCCGAGAACGGCCCGCTCGCGGTCGAGGCGATCACGCGGACGCTGCACGAAACCGACGGCATGGATCTCGACGAAGCCCTCGCCCACGAGTTCGAGTACGGCCAGGCCGTCTTCGCGAGCCGCGATGCCAAGGAGGGCCCGCGGGCCTTCGCCGAGAAGCGCAAGCCGAGCTTCGAGCGGCGCTAACGCGACTCGCGCGCGATGTCGAATCGCTCGCGGTAGGGCCGCCAGATCTCGGCGAGCGCGTCGTAGGTCCAGCCGAAATCGGCGGGATCGTAGACGTGCTTGCCGTCGGCCGTCTGCGGCTTCTCGCGCAGCCAGGCCTCGATGCGGCGCTCGTGGAGCCGGCTCGGCGCCTCGCCGAAATGCCCGTAGAGCCGGCGCATCGTCGCGAGCGGATCGCGCATCAGCTCGTCGTACTGGATGTGGACACACCAGCCGGGCTTCGCCCGGTCGTCGAAGGCCATGCCGCGATCGACGGCGTATTTGAGCTTGTGGAGCCATTCGGCGCCGACCTCGCGCGGCCGCGGATCGTCCCGGAAGGTCGACTGCAGGGTCGTATTGAGGCTCGACACCGAAGTCGTGACGGGCCCGGGATCGCGATGGGTCCAGATCAGCCGGGCATCGGGATAGAACTCGAGCAGCGTCTCGAGACACCAGAGATGATTCGGCGTCTTGAGGACCCAGCTCTCGGTCGGCTGCGTGGACTGGAGGGCCTGCAGCGCCATCCGGTGCTGCTGATAGGCGGAGCGCATGTCGCAGCCCTCGAGCCAGCGGCCGTAGCTCGGCACGAGGGCCTGGGTCTCGAGGCCGAGCGTGCGCAGATCGAGCATCAGGAACGGGACGCACTCCTCGGCGAGCATCGCGCCGGTCGGATGCATGGCCTTGAAGGGCGGATTCAGCTGATGGAGCTGCTCGAGCTGTTTCGCCGCCTCGAGGATGCGCGGATCTTCGGACGCCGTCGCGAGCGTCGCCGGGGGCACCGGCGTCCGCGCCTCCCATTGCCGGATCGGCCGCGCCATCGGATCGAGCCCGAGCAGGATCGAGAGAATGCTCGTGCCCGTCCGGGGCAGGCCGAGGATGGTCCACGGCCGCCGGATCTCCTCCTTCGCCGCCTCGGGATGGCGATCGGTCCATTCGCGCAGCCGGATCCGCGTCACGAGCTGGCTCGTCAACATGCCGCGCACGGCGAGCCGCCCGAAGGTCGTGAGGTCCGCTTCGTTCTCGACGGCGGAGACGAAGACCTCGAGGGGCTCGCGATAGCTGTCGCTGCCGAGCGCGTTCGAGCCGGCGGCCTTCACGGCGCGGGCCACGATGTCGTCGGCATCGAGCCGCGGCTCGATGCCGGCCGCGGCGAGGACGCGCCCCGCGCGATTGAGTCCGCGCAGCAGCGGAGAACGCAGTCCGGCATCCCGAAAGCTCACGTTTTTCGTCATGAAGAGGCGGCACTCCGATTCGAGGCGAGCAGACACACGATCGCCGCCCCCTGGCCGACGGCGAGCAGGACCAGGGCCCATTGATAGCTCCCCTGCCGCTCGAAGCAGTAGGCCGACGCGAGCACCGCGGTCGCTAGGGCCGGGAGCATCAGCACGTTCGAGAGCCCGAGCGCCCGACTGAAGGCGGCGGCGGCGACCCGCCGGCCGAGCAGCAGGATGAAGAGCGGGATCAGCCCGCCCGAGATCAGCCCCGAGAAGATCGCGAGCGCGAAGACGAGCGCATGTGGCAGCGGAGCCGGCACCAGGACACCGGAGTAGATCAGCAGCACGACGCCCTGCCCCGCCAGGATGCCGACGAGCAGCCGCTCGGGCCGGAACCGATCGCCGAGCGCGCCGAACACGAACGCGGCGGGCGCGGCGAGCCAGAATTGAGCCGAGAGCAAGCCCGCCCGCTCCGCCTCATCGAGCCCCTGACCGCCGAGAAACGCAACGAGATGGACCGTCCACCCGCTCGAGATCCCCGCTGCCAGGGCGAACATGCCCGCCGTCAGCCAGAAGACCGGCCGCCTCAGCGAACCGTCCGGCTGAGGTTTCGATCGATCGCCCGCCTCGACTGGGCGCGGCGCCTCGAAGCGCGCCGGCACCCCGATCCAGATCAGCGGCCAGAGCACGAGCAGCACCGCTCCCGCGAACAGGAGCAGCGTCGTCCGCCAATCGCTGCGCGCCATGAGGTAGGCCGCGAGCGCAGCGAAAGCCCCGGCGCCGAGAGGCGGCCCCATCCCGATCCAGCCGAGCGCGCGCCCGCGCTCCTGCGCGAACGCACGCGTCACGAGCGTCGCCCCCGCGAGCGGGCCGATCGACGGAACGGAGAGCCCCATCAGGATCGCCGCTCCGGCGAGCATCCAGAGGCTCGAGGCCGTCGCCGCGAGCAGCAGCGCCAGGGCGAGCAGCGAAGCGCCGGCCCACATCAGCCGGCGCGCATGACCGCGGTCGAAGAGCAGACCCGTCGCCAGGCTGCTCGCCGTGAGCGAGAGCATCATGAGGACCTGCCCGCCGGCGACGAGCGTGCGCGGTGCATCGAACTCTGCTTCGAGGGGCTCGAGGAAGACGGGGTAGATGCCATGGGTCAGCCCGACCGCGAAGGCCTGGGTGACGAGCGCGGCGGCC
The DNA here is from genome assembly GCA_964519695.1 of uncultured Spirochaetaceae bacterium. GTDB lineage: Bacteria > Myxococcota_A > UBA9160 > UBA9160 > UBA4427 > UBA4427. Next base: position 912 of record CAZFKD010000116.1, on the reverse strand, counting down.
ACGATCCATCGCTGTCGGGAGCTCATGGGCGCCGCGAGTGTAGGCGGACGAATGGCCGGGCGCCTCGCTCGGACCCGGCTACTGTCCGGCCACCATGTCGAGCCGCTCGCCGAGAACGAAGCGCAGGTTCAGACGGGCGCTCGCACGGCTCTTTCTTCGCGCGACGGGCTGGCAGCCCGAAGGCGAACATCCCGAAGCGCGCCGCTACGTCCTGATCGCCGCCCCCCATACGACGAACTGGGATTTCCCCTATCTGCTCGCCTTTGCGGAGCATTTCGGGATGCAGATCTCGTGGCTCGGCAAGGCGAGCCTCTTCCGGGGTCCCTTCGGTCCCCTCATGCGCGCGCTCGGCGGAATCCCGATCGAGCGCAGTCGCAGCGCGAATCGGGTGGCGGAGATGGCGCGCGTCTTCGGCGATCACGAAGAGCTCGGGCTCGTCGTTCCCGCCGAAGCGACCCGCGCACGGACCGAATACTGGAAATCCGGCTTCTACTACATCGCGCTGACCGCCCGCGTGCCGATCGTGATGAGCTACCTCGATTATGCGCGCAAGGTCGGCGGCATCGGTCCGGCGTTCGTTCCGACCGGCGACGTCACGCGCGACATGGATACGGTCCGGCGCTTCTACGCGGACAAGCAGGGCAAATTTCCCGCCGCGTTCGGCCCCGTCCGCCTGCGCGAGGAGACGGAAGCGCGCTGACGAGCGGAAGCGGCACGGCGCTGCGCGACGCGTCCGATCAGACCAGGAAGAGCGCGCTCGCGGGATTGTCGGTCTCTTCGATCCAGGGATGCCCGAGCCGCTCGAGGAAGCGCGCGAGTTCGGGCTCGTCCCGCGGTGGGATCTCGAGACCGGCGAGCACCCGGCCGAAGGCGGCGCCATGGTTGCGGTAGTGGAACAGGCTGATGTTCCAG
>CAZFKD010000115.1:0-10299 GCA_964519695.1 uncultured Spirochaetaceae bacterium | reverse complement strand
CGTCGACGTACTCCTCGATCCAGCGTGCGCGGGCCTGGAGATACGGATCGCTCGGGTAGAGCGCCGGGCTCGGATGGAGCTGCTCGAGGTATTCGCAGATGATGGTCGAGTCGTTGATGATCTTGTCGTCGTGGCGAAACGCGGGGATCTTGCCGAGGGGCGAGATCGCACGCCAGTCTTTGGGCGGATTGAAGGGGATGACGTCTTCCGTCGCGTGCTCGAGATTCTTTTCGAGCAGGACGAGCTTCACCTTGCGGACGTAGGGGGAGATGGAGCTGCCGAGGAGGGTGTAAGGCATGGGAGTCTCCGTCTGGGCGGGCGCGCGTTGGGAACGAGACGGGCGAACTTCACGGGCGAGTGTACTCCGATCTCGCGTGTTCGGCGTCCGCCCCGACTGCTCGGAGCCAGGCGAATCGATCGGGCTCCCAGCCCGAAGAGCCCGCTCGAATCGGGAGCGTGCGATCGGGATTAGGATCGGGAACATGCGCGTTTCGAAGGCGTTTTCGGGATTCGAGCTTGCTGGTTCCGGAGCGGCCTGGCGAATGGCGGCACCAGCGGTCACGCTTCCGCGTCATGGCGGACAGCGAGAAGATCCCCGCGCGGAATACGCCGTTGGGCGCCCTCGCTACCCTCGTCCTCCTCGCGGCGATCGCCGCCGTCTACGGTCAGGTCCGGCTCCACGGCTTCGACAGCTTCGATACGCCCGTCTATCTCACGCAGAACGCGGTCGTGCGATCGGGCCTCTCGGCGCAGGGGCTGCGCTGGGCCTTCACCACCTTCGAGAGCGGCAACTGGCATCCCCTGACCTGGCTCTCGTTGATGGGCGAAATCGAGGCATTCGGACCCGACCCGGCCGCCCATCATCTGACGAGCGCTGCGCTGCACGCGGCCTCGAGCGTCCTGCTGCTCGTCTTCCTGATGCGTGCGACGGGGACGCTCTGGCCTTCGCTGCTCGCGGCGGCGCTCTTCGCGCTCCATCCGATGCACGCCGAGCCGGTCGCCTGGGCCGCGCAGCGCAAGGACGTCCTGAGCACGTTCTTCCTGATGGCGACGCTGATCGCCTATCGATGGTATGTCGATCGCCCGGGCCCGCTCCGCATGGCGGCGGCGGTCGCCCTCTTCGGGCTCGGGCTGCTGGCGAAGCCGATGCTCGTGACGGTTCCGTTCCTGCTCCTCGCAATCGACTTCTGGCCGCTCGGCCGCTGGCGACGCGATCGCGCGCTCGCGCTCGGAATCGAGAAGATCCCCTTCCTGCTGCTCGCCGTCGTCGTCGCTCTGGTCACGCTCGTCGCCCAGCAGTCGGCCGGTGCCGTCGGGGATCTCGAGCGATATCCGCTGGGGCTGCGGTTCGCGAATGCCTTCGTCGCCGTCGGCATCCATCTGCGCAAGACCGCCTGGCCGAGCGATCTCGCGATCTTCTACCCGCATCCGGGTCACGTTCCGATCCCGCAGTGGGCGGCCTGCGCGATCGGGCTGGTCGGCGCGACGGGCTGGGCCTGGAAGCTTCGTCGGCGCCAGCCCTGGCTGTGGACGGGCTGGGTCTGGTTCCTCGTCGCGCTGCTGCCCGTGATCGGCATCGTCCAGGTCGGGCGGCAGGCGCTTGCGGACCGCTATGCCTACGTCCCCCATGTCGGCCTCTTCATCGCCCTGTCGTTCGGGCTCGCGGATCTCGTGCGCCAGCGGCCCCGTCTTCGGTGGCCGGTCGCCGTCCTGACGGCGGGCGGCGTGATCGTGCTCGCCGTCGTCTGTCATCGTCAGGTCGGGACCTGGCGCGACAGCGAGTCGATCTTCACGCATGCCCTCGCCGTCACGCGCGAGAACGCGCTCGCCCATTCGCATCTCGCAGCCGCGCTGCTCGCTCGCGGCGACCTCGAGGGAGCGCTTGGCCACTATCGCGCGGTCTCCCGGATCGAGCCGCAGTCGTGGCGTTCGCGTCATCACGAGGGCGTCGTGCTCGCCCGGCTCGGCCGAGACGACGAGGCGCGGGCCGCCCTCGCGCTCGGGCTCGAGCGTCGCTCCGACGACGCGTCCATGCACGCCCTGCTCGGCGTCCTCGAGGAGCGGCGCGGCGACCTCGAGCGCGCGCTCGTGCATCTCGAGCGGGCCGCCGAGCTCGAGCCCGGATCGCCGGATTACGCCATCAGCGCGGCCTCGATCCTGATCGATCTCGGGCGTCTCGACGCGGCAGAGGCGCATCTCGACCGCGCCTTCGCGGTCGCGCCCGACCATCCCTTCGCCTGGAGCAATCGATCCCGGCTGCTCGAGCGATTCGGGCGCCATTCGGAAGCCGAAGAGGCGCTCGTCCGCGCGCTCGCGTCGGGGCAGGCGATTCCGGGGGCGGAGGAGCGGCTCGCTCGGTTGCGCGCGCTGCGAGCGGAGAGCGCGGGTCGGAGCGAGGATTGAGAAGACGTTTTCCGGAACGGGAGTCGAACGGATCCGGCGACGAGATCCTGCCCGCTCGAACGGGAGAAGGACGACCTCTCCACCGACGCGTCGCTCACGAACGACCGGGAGACCTCGCGGCGACGAGTGCGACGAGGCCGACTCCCAGCAGCAACGCGGTCGACGGCTCGGGGATCACGGCGATGTAGGCGGTGGGTCGCCCGCCGAAGATTCCCAATCCGACGATCGTTCGTCCGTCCGCCGAAATTCTCGGCATTTCGTCTCCGAAGACGATCTGACTCAGGATCCATCCGTCGAGGTCGAGCCCGAGGCTCCGCAGGAAGATGTCGAGATCGCGCATTCCGCGCTCCGCGTCCCAGACGAACGTTCCGGACCCGCCGACGCCCACGACCGTCGAGCCATCCGCCGATACGTCGGTCGCGATGCTGAAGGACTCGTCCACTCCCTCCGGCGGCAAGTCGCCGAGCCCGCTCATTCCGCCCGTCGGACTCCAGAGAAAGGCCTCTCGTCCGATGGGGGACGTGCTGCCCCCGACGACCGCTCGACCGTCGGCGGATACGCCGATCGCGACGCTGGCGAACGGGTCGTCGCCACCGGGCAGGGTTCCGATCGCCTGGATCCCCGTTTCGGCCGTCCAGACGAACGCCTCCTCGCCGCGATCCGTGATGTCGCGTCCGACGATCGTCGATCCGTCCGCCGAGATGCGCAGCGCATCGGGCGCGTCGCCGCCCGGCAGCTGCCCGAGGTCGCGGATGCCGCTCTCGGCGTTCCAGACGACCGTCGCGTCGCCGCTCCGGCCCGCGAAGGTCGATCCGTCGGCGGACATCAGCGAAGGAGAGAATCCGATGTCGAGCGATCGCGGACCGCCCGCCTCGTCCCAGAGAACGAAGCGATCGCCGAGCCGGGCGAGGACCGTCGACCCGTCGGCCGTGATGTCCCGAGCCGCGCTGCCGAGTTCGCCCGCCGGATCGAAGAGCGCCCGCATGCCGCCGACCCGGTCCCAGATGAATGCGCGCTGCGACCCCGATGCGGATCGACTCGTTCCGACGACCGTCGATCCGTCGCCGGAGATGGCCAGCGGGACGCTGGAGACGTCGCCTTCGAGGACGCCGAGGGCCGTGAACGACGCGGCGCGGGCTCCGCCTGCGAAGCATGCGATCGCGGCCGCGGCCGCGATGATGCAGGCGATGAAGTGCATTCTGGATTGGACCATTCTGCCGACGACCTCCTGACTCCTTCCTGCGTCGGCAGGATCGAAGTCTTTCCGCACCGCGTCCAGCCGGCGTGCGATCTGCTTCATCTCGGTTCATGCGGAGCGCGTTCCGCAACGGGGATTCGCGGGTCGTCTCCGGCCGTGTCGCGCCGCTCGAAAGAGGCGACCAGGACGTACGCTAGCACCGCCGCCCCGAGCGAAGCCAGATACGGCGCTTCGACCAGCTCGCCCCCGTCCGCGATCGTCCAGACGAGCGCGCCGCAGACGAGCGACGCCCCGGCGCTCCAAGGGCCGCCGAAGCGCGTGAAGAGCCCGAAGCTCGCCGAGACGAGCACCCCGGCGCTCGCGAAGGCCGATGCTGCCTCGATGAGGGCATACACGCCGTCTGCATCGCGTGCGAGGGCGTAGGCGGCGAGCCCGAACACGAGAACGGCGCCGCGCGCGATCCGGAGCTTCGTCTTCTCCGTCGCGCCGGGCCGGAGAGGAGCGATCAGGTTGTGCGCGACGAGCGAGGCCGCGGCGAGCAGCGCGCTGTCGACGGTCGAGAGGATCGCCGAGATCAGCGCTCCCGCGAAGACGACGTAGAACCAGAGCGGAAAATGTTCGAGCGCGAGCCGCGGCAGGATCTGCTCGGGATCTTCGAGGCCGGGCAGCAAGCGAACGCCGACGAGTGCCAACCCGACTGGAATCATGCCGACGGCGAGATAGAGGCCGCCGGCCGCGAACGCGCTCCCGCGTGCGACGCCGCCCGAGCGCGCCGCGAGGACCCGCGCGACCTGCTCCTGCGCGAGCACCGAGCCGCAGAGCGGAATCGCCCAGGCCTCGGCGCGCTCGAGCAGGCTCTGCTTCGCGGGCGCGAAGGACTGCGCCGTCTCGACGAGGTCGGCGAGGCCGATCCCGCCGCTCCCGAGCGTCGCGACCGCGAGTACGACGAGGCCGACGACGAGCAGCCCGCCCTGGATCACGTCGGTAACCGCATCGGCGAGCAGGCCGCCGGCGGCGGTATAGACGATGACGACGGCGGCGGCGATCGCGAGGGCGAGCTCGAACTTGACGGTCGACGATGCGGAGACGACATGGCCGAACGCCCGGATCTGCGCCGCGGCCCATAACACGGAGGTCGGCACCATGAGCAGCACCGCGAGCCGCTCGATGCGGGGCCCGAAGCGCTGCGCGAAGAGATCGCCCAGCGTCGTCAGCCCGCGGCGCCAGAGCGGGACCGCGAAGGCCGCGCCGAGCAGCAGGAGGCAGCCCGCATAACCGAACGGGTCCGCCGTCGCCCCCGCGAGCCCGAACGCATAGACGGCGCCGGCCGCTCCGATGCAGCTCTCGGCGCCGAACCAGGTTGCGAACATTGAGCTCGTGACCAGCACGGGGCCGAGCCGCCGGCCCGCGATCAGGTAGTCGGCCTCGGTCGCGACGCGCCGCGAGACGAAGAGCCCGACTGCGAGCTGGAGCCCGACGTAGGCGATCAGCGCGACGAGCAGCCCGCTCATCCGCGGGCGGGCTGCGAATGGAACGGCGCCGCCCATTTGCGATCGGCGACGCCGAACCCGCCGTCGGGAATCGGAAACGGAAAGCGATCGCTCATCGTCGGGCGCTCCTGGGCGTCGAGGACTTCGGTCGAGAACCACTGGCAGTAGGAGGAAGCGACGAAGTCTAGCCGAGATCGCACGGGGGCCGGCGGTGCGCCGGAGGGCTTCCCCCCGGCGTATGATCGGCGCCGATGGACGCTTCGCCGCCCCCTCGCTTCGCAGGGAGGCCGCGCGCGTCTTCGCTCACCGGAGGAGCGGTCGCGTGGCCGGGATCGAGGTCGATGTCGCGGCGTATGCGGCCGAGGGCTGGGTCGTCGTCCGTTCGCTGGTGGGCGCGGAGACGACGGCGGAGCTCCAGCGGGCGACGGATGCGCTCGAGGCGATGGCGTCTTCGTTCGAACGCGATACGGCGGTCCGACGCGTCTATTTCGAGGTGCAGAGCGCGAGCGGACGCAAGCGCGAGCCGGCGGCGATTCCGGGCGCGCTGCGCAAGATCACGTCGCCTTCACGGATCTCGCCCGCGTTTCGCGCGCTGCGGGAGAACGCGCGCATCGTCGAGATCATCGCCGCTCTCGGCGTCGCATCGGCGCGCTGCGTCGTCGACCAGATCAATCCGAAGAGGGCCCTGCATGGCACGGGCTTCCCGTTCCATCAGGACGCCGCGTTCCTGCACGGCGTCGCGCGACGCGACCTTGCGTCATTCGGCGGCGCAAACGTCGTCGTCGCCCTCGACGCCGCCGACGCCGAGAACGGCGGCTTCACGGTCCTCGGCGGGACGCATCGAAGCGGCCTCGTCGAAGGCCAGTACCGCTACGACGCGTCGCAGAGCCTCGAGCACCGCTTCGATGCGTCGCGCCGGGAGGTGCCAGCCCTCGCGCCCGGGGACGCCGTCTTCTTCTCGCCGTGGCTCGCGCACGGGAGCGGGCCGAACCGTTCGGCTCGAAGGCGACGGCTGGCGACGCTCTGGTTCATCGGGTCGCGGGGGTGAGCCGATCGGATCCGATTGGAGAGGATCGGCCCCGGGATCGCGGACTCGACCGCGCCCCGCGCTCTTCTGCGAAGCGAGGAGCGTTCGATGTTCGTGTCACCCCCCCGCCGCGGTCTCCACGCGCTGCCGCCGCCCGCGCACCGACGACGCCGAAGGCTCGAACGCGAAGGCCGCCTTTGCCGGGGCCTTTCCCGCGCCGAGGACGCGCGCGAGCGTCGCGCGGACGGTGTGCTGATCGTCGTCGAAGTCGCCGTGGGCCCTCGCGCGCGAGGCCGAGGGATCGCCGAGGGGGGCCGTGTTGGGCGCCACGATCCATTCGTGACGGCCGCCCGCGAACAGGCGCTTGATCTGCGCATCGGATTCGACGGCGCGCTGCATGCCGAGGATCGGGATGCCTTCGGGCCGGATCAGCGGAATGCGCGGCCGCGCCTCGAAGGCGTGGCTGACGAGATAGAGGAGCGATTTGTTGTAGATGCGGGCGCAGTGGTCGTCCTGTTCGGCCTCGTCGCTGAGCGTGAAGAGCGCGAAGCGTCCGAGGCGGCCCTTCTCGAGCAGCGGCAAATAGCATTGCTTGAAGACCGACGTGGTGCAGGCAGGCGCCCAGAGCGTCGTCGACGAGATGTGCAGACCATGGCCGCGGAGGCCCTCGGCCAGTCCGCCCCGGATCGGGCCCGCGGTCGCGAGAAGCTGGACGAGCGGGGCATGGAAGATCGAGCCGGCGCTGTGGCCGGCGACGTGCAGCTCGACTTTCGGATCGGCCGCCAGGCGCGCGAGCTCCGCGGCCGCCAGCCGTGCCCCGCCGTCCGCACGCACCGACGCGCGCGCAGCGTTCTCCTTCATCTCGTCCCAGGCCGCTTTTCCGGTCAGCGTCCGGGCGATCGGCTCGAGCGCGTCGTCGAGGCGGTCGAGCATGAAATCCTTCGCCGAGTCGAGGAGGCCTTCGCTGCGGCGGCGCTGCAACGCGTCCTGGAGCATGTTCGTCAGCGTCGTCCAGTAGTCGGTCTTCCAGACGAAGCTGAGCGGATAGACCTCCGCCTCGAGCATCGCCGCGCGATAGTCCGCCAGTCGCTGAATCGCGCTCGCCTCGGCGACGAGGCCGCCGTGGGCGTAGAGCAGGATGCGCTTGCGCTTCCAATTGCGCGTGATGCGCGGCAGGTCGCGCTGCAGGATCTCGCGCACGTCGTCGGCCGAGGTGCCGAAGGGGCCGCTGTCGCGCAGGCGGCCGTCGTTGCCCAGGCTGATCACGTGGGGGCGCAGATCGGCCTGGCTGAGCGTCTCGCGCGAGCCCGCCGCCGCGGAGCGCGTCATCGCTTGCGCACGTGCCGTCGCGAGCTCGATCGGCACGCCCAGCCGCGCGACCCAGACGTCGCTGCCGTGGGCCAGCCAGTCGTCGTAGCCGATGCGCGCGAAGCCGCCCTTGCCCCAGGCCCGCGACCACGAGTTCTGGAACCAGAAGCCCTTCTCGTCGTAGGCCACGATCGCGAAGGCATGGCCGCCGCTTTCGCGGTCCTCGTCGGGGTTCCAGGGCAAGAGCCCCGAGCGGCCGACGCGATCCCAACCGTCGTGGGTGACCGCCGTCGCGAAGAGCGCGCCCACCTCGGCCAGCGCCGCATGCAGGGCGACCAGGTCCTTGTGGTTGACGCGATAGTAGGCGCCGAGGCTGCGCGCGGATGCCTCCTTCGCGCGCGCGTCGGTCAGGCCGGCGTCCTTCTGCATGCCCCGGTAGGGCCAGAGGCGATCGCTGCAGACGCCGTGCTTGTGCCAGCCCTTCACCGCTCCGCGCGCGCTCGAGCCCTCGTAGTCCTCGCCCGGCCACTCGTCATGGCGCCGCGCCATCGCATACAGCATGCGCGCGCTGACACGCTGCTTGCGCGGCCGCACTCTGCGCGTCCAGAGCAGATAGTTGGCCACCGCCGCCAGCCCGAATCCCGTGCAAGCGCCCTCCGTTCCCTGGTCGAGCACGGGCAGTCGCAGCCGCGTATAGCGCGAGAGCGGGATCGTCTCGGGAACCTCGACCAGCGTCGGCACGTACATGCGGTCGCGGAAGTCGAGCGTGTCCGGTCGCGCGTCGACCGAGGCGCGATAGCGCGCGAGGGATTGATCGCGCGGGGCGAGCTTCTTCGCGGACGTCTTCTTCTTCGCGGTCATGCCGTTCTCCACCCGGTCGAGCGCATCCGACGACCGGATGGGCTGCGTACGGGCAGATCCTGCCGGACGGATCGCGTTTCGTCATCGGGCCGTGGGCGATGAATGATCCGCCGTCGGTCAGTCGAGTCCCATGCAGCTCGCGTAGTAGGAGACCGTGCCGGACCAATCGGAGAAGACGCCGAGAACGCCCACCTCACGTGCGAGGACGTCGAGAATCGTCATCAGGTCGCCCTCGTCCTGGAGCGCCTCGAGCGTCGTCTGATAGTAGAAGGACGGCGCCCCGCTGCCGCGGGTGGGCAGGACCTCTTCGATGATCCGGCCCGAGCGCTCCAGCGTCCAGGCGATGAGGTCGAGACCGGCTTCCTTCGCGTCCCGTGCATAGCGTGACGGTCCGATCCTGCCCGACGAGTCCACCTCGAGCAGCATCCAAAGCGGTGCGCCGAGGATTCGGATGCCGGAGTCCGCGCGGCCGCGAAGCTCGGTCGCGGTCGGGATCTGTTCGGGCCGGAACGCGCCTTCGAGCAGGACGGCCTGCCGGCCGAAGTCGGGGGCGTTCCGGATCCAGGACTGGACGTCGCTCGCGTCGAACGACTGCGGATACACGCGTTCGGCCGGGATTCCGGCATTCCGGTATTCGTCGATCATCGCCTGCGCATAACGCTCCCGGCTTCCGAAGACGTCTTCGATCTGGATCCGTGCGCCGCGATTCGGGCCCTTCAGCTCGGGGATGAAGTCGGCACCGAGCTGCGCGATGAGGGCGATGCTCTCCGCGTGGGACATGAGCGTGCTGCCCGCGGAGTAGAGGTCCGTTCGCCAGGGCTCCGGAGCGGAGAGGAATTCGCGCGGCGTTCGGGCATTCGGATTCGAAGCGTCCATCCGGCCCTCGAGGCTCCGGAACTCCTCGAGATCGAGGTCGCTGGTGCAGCAGAGGGCCGAGGCCGGCTTCGTTCTTCGGCCTTCGGAGTCGAACTCGGCCGCCGTGAAGGGAACCGAGCAGCGACTCGCGAGCGGAGACAGCAGGATGTTCGTCGTCGAATGGAGATCGCACTGATCGTGGCGGCAGACCAGGGCGCCGTCCTTCGTGAAGGTGACGTCGCACTCGAGGACGCCGGCGCCCATGCGTGCGCCGGCGCGGTAGTTCTCGCGTGTGTGCTCCGGGAGCTGGAGGGAAGCGCCTCCGCGATGACCGATCGAGAATCGCGTCCGGCGAAACGGTCCGTCGGCGCAGGACATCAGGCGATCCTTGAGCGGCCCCGGGCGCATGCGATCGACGAGAAAATACGGTCGAGGGCCGACCTGGATTCCGGGTGGAACGGAGGCGCCCGAGCGGTCCGGTCCGGACGACCCGCAGGCCACGATCGCGACGAGAAGGCTCGTCAGCATCGAAGCGTGGAGAGCTCGATTCGCCGACGGCGAAATTCGGCCGTTCATTCTCTTCCTGCTGGCGACACTCGATGCGCCGGAACGAATCGCGGGCCAGAAGGCGCGCGGGAGGGCCTTCGGTGGAAAGTAGCCAGGCGAATCAATGTCGACCTTCCAGATCGGGCGTCACGATCCTCATGTCGAAAATCCGCTTCCGATTCGTCACCGCCGATCGACTCGAGCTGGTCCTGTCGCCGGAAGCCGATCGGCTTCGACCTGCCCGGTCGGCAGATCCGGATCGCCGATCTTCCTCGACCTCCGATGCGCAGATTGGCCAGAGAGTTCTAGCGGAGGCGCTCGGTGACGACGAGCGGCCAGCCGGCTACACGACGACGAGCAGACCGGACTGCGAGGCGCCCGCCGCGCTGGATCTCGGTTCCGATCCGATCAAGACGTTCGCAGAGTGCAGCACTTCCTCCTCTACCATTCGAAACGAGATTCCGATCGATTGGTCCTGCGTCGAGACTCACTCGCTCCGAGCAGGCGCCCTCGCGATCCCGGGGCGGCTCGTCAACGACCGGGTCGCTGCCGGCTCACCTCGAAGATCGTCGTCGTGCCGCTGACCTCGTTGGCGACGACCACGAGCGGCC
>CAZFKD010000114.1:0-10326 GCA_964519695.1 uncultured Spirochaetaceae bacterium | reverse complement strand
ATCTTCAAGACCGTCGGCAAGGTCGCGCCGCGCAACGTCCCCGTCCTGATCACGGGCGAGAGCGGAACGGGCAAGGAGCTCGTCGCCCACGCGATCCATGCGGCGAGCCCCCGCGCCGAAAGCCCCTTCATCGCGATCAATGCCGCCGCGATTCCGCGGGAGCTGCTCGAGAGCGAGCTCTTCGGCCACGAGCGCGGCGCCTTCACGGGCGCGACGAACTCCCGGACCGGCCGTTTTCGCGAGGCGAGCGGGGGTACGCTCTTCCTCGACGAGATCGGCGACATGCCGATCGAGCTCCAGGCGAAGCTGCTGCGTGTGCTCCAATCGGGCGAGGTGACCCCGGTCGGCGGTCGCCATCCCGAATCGGTCGACGTCCGGATCATCGCGGCGACCCATCGGGATCTCGACGAGCGGGTGCGCGAGGGCAACTTCCGGGAGGACCTGCTCTACCGCCTTCGCGTCGTGCCGATGTCGATCCCGCCCCTGCGCGAACGGAGCGAGGACGTGCGCACCCTCGCCCTCCACTTCGTCGAACGCTATGCGCCGGAGCTCGCCGAGGGGCCGGTCAGCCTGCCCGAGACGACGATCGAGCGACTCGAACGTCACGACTGGCCCGGCAACGTGCGCGAGCTCGAGAACGCCATCAAGCGCGCGCTCGTCCTCTCGACCGAGCACGTGCTCGCCCCCGCGGCCTTCGATTTCCTGAACCGCACCGTCGACTCGTCGTCCCGCGAGACGAGCCTCGAGGATCTCGTCGTGAAGGAGGTCGAGCGACTGTTCGACGAAGGCGGCTCGCTCACCGACATCTACCACCGCATCCTGCAGCGCGTCGAACGGCCGCTGCTCGAGGTCGTGCTCGAGCGCACCCAGGGCAACCAGATCCGCGCCGCGGCAGTGCTCGGGATCAATCGCAATACGCTGCGCAAGAAGATCACGGACCTGCGCATCGAGCTCCCGAACCGCTCGTGAGCACGCGCGGACCGAACGCGGACGGCGGCCCGAGGCCGGCGGCGGCCGATCGAGGCGCCGCCTATCGAGGCGTACACGTCCTCTGCGACGACGATCCGCGCTGGGGCCGCGATCCCGTCTCGCAGGCGGCCGATGCTTGCCGGGCCGGAGTCGCCGTCGTCCAGCTGCGGACCAAGCATGCCGGGGATCGCCGGACGCTCGAGTGGGCCCGTGAGATCCGCGCCCTGACGCGCCGCTTCGGCGTCCGTTTCGTCGTGAACGACCGCTTCGATCTCGCGCTGCTCGCCGAGGCCGACGCGGTCCACCTCGGGCAGGAGGATCTGCCGCCGTCGGCCGTTCCGGCCGAGTTCCGTGCGCGCCTCGCGATCGGCCGCTCGACCCATACGCCCGAGCAGCTCGAGGCGGCGCGCGGCGAGGACGTCGACTACGTCGCCTTCGGCCCTGTCTTCGGGACCCGCTCGAAGGCTTCGCCCTTTTCGGCTCGCGGCCTCGAAGCCCTCGCGGACGCCGTCGTCCGCTCGGCGCCGCGACCGCTCGTCGCGATCGGCGGCATCGAGGCGACCCATCTGCGCCGGCTCCGCTCGCTCGGCGTCGGCGGCGTCGCGGTCATCTCGGCCATCGCCGCGGCGGCCGATCCCGAGCGCGCGGCGGCGGACTTCGTCTCGGCCTTTTCCGGCAGGGCGGGCGCCCGCGCGCGCGGGGAAGAGCGCGGGGCGGGCGCATGAACGAGCTCGGCCTGCGGGCGCTCTCCGGCGCCGGGTTGTTGGCGCTGCTCGCCATCGCGTGGCTCGCGTCGACGGACCGGTCGGCGATCGACTTCCGGACGGTGCGCAATGGAATGCTGATCCAGCTCGCCCTCGGGATCGGCCTGCTGGCGACACCCGTCGGCGGCGTCTTCTTCGCCTTCGTCGAAGGGCCGGTGGCGCTCCTGATCTCGATCTCGCAGACGGGAGCCCGCTTCGTCTTCGGTCCGCTCCTCGACGTCGGACAGAGCTTCGCGCTCGGTGTGCTCCCGATCATCGTCGTCGTCGGCAGCCTCTTCGGGACGCTCTATTTCCTCGGCTGGGTCCAGCCCTTCGTCCGACTCGCAGCACGTTTCTTCGCGAAGACGATGAACGTCTCGGGCGCCGAGGCGCTGGCCTCGGTCGCGAACGTCTTCGTCGGCATGACCGAGGCAGGGCTGATCGTGCGCCCCTATCTCGCGCGCATGACGCGCTCTGAGCTCTTCGCGTTCATGACCGTCGGGATGTCGACGATCGCCGGGACCGTGCTCGTCGCCTATTCGATGATCCTCGGGCCGGGTTATGCGGGACATCTCGTGGTCGCGAGCCTGCTCTCGGCGCCGGCGGGGCTGGTGGTCGCGAAGTTGATGGAGCCGGAGACGAGCGTGCCCGAGACCCGCGCGGGGGCCGTCCTGCTGGACACGGGCACGGCCCACAATCTCGTCGACGCCGCCGCGGAGGGCGGGCTCGTCGGGCTGCGGCTCGCGCTCAACATCGGCGCGCTGCTGGTCGCGTTCGTCGCGCTCGTCGCCCTCGCGAACCACGTCCTCGGGGCCCTCGGCGGGCTGTTCGGTGCGGCGGACCTGACCCTGCAGATGATCTTCGGCTGGGCATTCGCGCCGATCGCGCTCCTGATGGGCATCCCGCCGGGCGAGGCGCGCACGATCGGGAGCCTGATCGGGACCAAGACGGTCGTGAACGAGTTCGTCGCCTATCAGGATCTGGCGCGCCTGATCGAATCCGGCGCCGTCTCCGCGCGCAGCGCCACGATCGCCGCCTACGCGCTCTGCGGCTTCGCGAACTTCGGCTCCCTCGCGATCCTGCTCGGCGGGATCGAAGGCATCGCTCCCGAACGCCGCGCCGAGGCCGCTGCGCTCGGGTTGCGTTCGATCGTCGCGGGAACGCTCGCGACCTGCGTCACGGGATGCCTCGCGGGCCTGTTCACCTGATGGGTCGGGCATCGACCGCCGGAGAGTGAGTTGCCATGCAGCGCATCGAAGGTCGCATCGCCGTCGTGACCGGAGCCGCGAGCGGGATCGGTCGCGCGACGGCCCTGTGCTTCGCCGAGCGGGGCTGTGCGCTCGCCCTCGCCGACGTCGATGTCGCCGGCCTCGAGGAGACGGCCCATCAGGCCGCCCGTTTGGGCGCCCGGGTCATGACGGAGCGGGTCGACGTCGCATCGGCGGCGGCCGTCGAGGCCTTCGCGCGGCGGGTCGAGTCGTTCCACGGCGCGGCGCACATCCTCGTCAACAACGCCGGCGTCGTGATCGCCGGGCCCTTCGCCGAGCAGCGGCTCGTGGATCTCGAATGGCTCGTCGGCGTCAACTACTGGGGCGTCGTCCATGGCTGCCATCATTTCCTGCCCCTGCTCCGACGCCAGGACGAGGGGCATATCGTCAATCTCTCGAGCCTGTTCGGCCTGCTCGGCCTGCCCCACCAGAGCGGCTACTGCGCGACGAAGGCGGCGGTGCGCGCGCTCTCCGAGAGCCTCTACGCCGAGCTGCGCCGGGAGCGGATCGGCGTCTCGACGATCCATCCCGGCTGCATCGATACTTCGATCGTTCGCTCTGGGCGGATGGCGGACGAATCGATGCGGCAGAGCGTGCAGGCCCTCTTCGATCGCCGCGGCGCGCCGCCGGACGTCGTCGCCCGGGCGATCCTGCGCGCGATCGAGCGGGACCGCCTCTTCGTCCGCGTGCGCCCGGAGACGGTGCTGTCGGACTGGGCCAAGCGGCTGTTTCCCGGGGCGATCCATCGCCTGCTCGCGCGGCGCTACGCGCGCGATGCGGCTGCGGGCGGCGCGTGAGGCCGGCGGAGAACCGCGGCGCTCCCGGGCGCGGCCGGCATGCCGGTGCGCGGATTCGCCGCGGACTCGCCGTGCTCGCGCTCGTCGTCGCCGGCGCGTGGCTCTTCGTCGGCATCCGGCTCGAGCGCTTCATCAATCGGATCGAGCCGGTGGCGTTGGCGCCGATCTCCGATCGCGCCCGGGCGCTCCATGCCGCGAGCTTCGTCGTCGATCTGCACGCCGACTCGCTGCTCTTCGGCCGCGACCTGCTGACGACCGGCGGGACCGGGCACGTCGATCTCCCGCGATTGCGCGCCGGCGGCGTCGCGCTCCAGGTCTTCGGACTGCCGACGAAGGTCTATTCAGGAACCAACATCGAACGCACCGAGGCGCGCGGCTTCGACCTGCTCACCGCCGCCGGCCTCGCGCGCCTGTCCCCCACCGCCTGGCAGGGCCCGATGCAGCGCGCCCTCTTCCACGCCGAGCGCCTCGCCGCGATGACGCGCGCATCGGCGGGCGGCCTCGTGCTGATCCGCGATCGCGCGGACCTCGGGCGCCTACGGCGGGCGCGCGAGGCCGGCGAGCCCGTCGTCGGGGCCCTGCTCGCAATCGAAGGTGCGCATGCCCTCGAGTCCGAGCCCGCGAACCTGCGCCGGCTGTTCGACGCGGGCTACCGCATGATCGGGCTCGCCCATTTCTTCGACAACGACTACGCGGGCTCCTCGGCGGGCGCCCGGCAGGGCGGGCTGACGCCTCTCGGACGGGAGACGCTCGCCGAGATGGAACGACTGGGCATCGTCGCGGACCTCGCCCACCTCTCTCCCGCAGCCGTCGACGAAGTCCTCGACCGCGCGACGAAGCCGACCGTCGTCTCGCATACCGGCGTGCGCGGGACCTGCGACAACCCCCGCAATCTCTCCGACGCACAGGTGCGTCGGATCGCCGCGGGCGGCGGCGTCGTCGGCATCGGATACTGGCCGATCGCCGTCTGCGGCCTCGCGCCCGCCGACGTCGCGCGCGCGATCCACCACGTCGTTCGCCTCGTCGGCGCCGAGCATGCTGCGCTCGGATCCGACTACGATGGTGCGACGACCGTCGGCTTCGACACGAGCGCCCTCGCGTCGATCACGCAGGCCCTGCTCGACCGGGGACTGACGGAACCGGAGATCCGCGTGGTGATCGGCGCAAACGCGCTTCGCGTCCTCGCTGCCCATCTCCCTGCGGCCGCGTCTGCCAACGGGCCTTCGGCGCCTCCCGGGCCGCTCACGCCTCCCGCGCCGCCGATCCACCCGAACGACGCTCCCCTACGCTGACCCGCCGGGCGTGTCCGAGGAGAGCGCCGGATCGAGCCCGGTCTCGGCCTCGGGATCACCGGGATCCGGCTCGAAGAGCATCTGGAGCATCAGCAGCGCGACGCCGATCACGATCCAGCAATCCGCCATGTTGAAGGTCGGCCAGATGTATCCGCCGATCAGACGGAAATCGAGGAAATCGACGACCTCGCCATGCCGCACGCGATCGAGGAGATTTCCGATCGCGCCGCCGAGCACGCCGCCGATCGCCGTTGCAGCGACCCGATCGCGGGCGTCGATCCGCCGCAGGAAGACCAGCAGGAGCACGATCGCGAGCAGCCCCGTCCCGAGAAAGAAGACCTGACGGAATGCCTCGGGCAGGGTCGCGAGGAAGCTGAACGCCCCTCCGGGATTCCGGACGTGGGTCAGATTGAAGAAGCCCGGGATGATCGTCTGCTCTTCGCCGTAGGCGAATCGAGCCAGGATCCAGGCCTTCGTCCACTGGTCGATGGCGAGCGTCGCCGCGAAGACCGGGACGAACAGCTTCGTTTTCAAGGAGATCGACGACATGCGGGCCGAGCGTATCAGAAATCGCGCGGCCGGGTCCCCGTCCCGGGTCGGCCGCCGCGGGCTCGCGACTCGCGGTCGCGCACCGCTCATGGGCACCGTCCGATCCGACGACTAGGATCCTCGGAGATGCAGACGACCGACGCACCCGTCGGGGCCGACGCGCGCGCCGCGGAAGCGGCCGGAGCGCCCGAAGCCCACTGGAAGCGCCAGCTCTCGAAGCAGGAGCTGCGCGAGGTCCTCGCCCTCGACGATCGCCGCGGCGCTCTGACCCTCGCCGTCAACTGGGGCCTCGTCTTCGCCAGCATGGCCCTCGTCGGCTGGTCGGCGAATCCGCTGACGATCGCGGTGGCCGTGTTCGTGATCGGCGGCCGCCAGCTCGGCTGCGCGATCGTGATGCACGAGGCGGCGCACCGGACCCTGTTCTCGAGTCGGATCTGGAACGATCGCCTCGGCAACTGGCTCGGCGCCCATCCCGTCTTCGCCGACGTCCATCCCTACCGCAACTACCATCTCGTCCATCACGCCCATACCGGGACTGCGCAGGACCCCGACGTCGGCCTGACCGCGCCCTTCCCGGTCACGCAGCGCAGCTTCGCGCGCAAGGTCTTTCGCGATCTCTCGGGCCAGACCGGCGTCCAGCAGATCGCGGCGACGGTGAAGCGCGATCTCGGCCTCGGCCGCGAACGGACGCAGCGCAACCAGGGTCTCGCGCCCGGCGAGCAACCCGACGTCGGCTGGCGCAAGCTCGTCCCCTTCGCGGTCTCGAACGCGGTGATCTTCGCCGTACCGGCGGCGTTCGGCCGCCCCGAGCTCTTCCTGCTCTGGGTCGGGGCGCTGCTCACGACCTATCGCCTCGCGCTCCGGATCCGCTCGATCGCCGAGCATGCGATGGCCGGCCCGGCCGACGATCCGCTCCGCAATACCCGCACGACCCTCGTGCGGGCCTGGGAACGCCTGCTCTTCGCCCCCGCCTTCGTGAACTATCACCTCGAGCACCACCTGCTCATGACGGTGCCCCATTACCGGCTGCCGCAGCTGCACGCGATCCTGCGCGATCGCGGGCTGCTCGAGGGCGCGTTGATCACGCGCGGCGGCTACCGCGAGGTCCTCCAGCGGGCGACCTCCGCCTCGGCCCGACCGAACGCGGCGAGCGCCTGAACTTCGGCCTGCCCTCGGAGGCGCGCGGCCCGGCGCGCAGGGCTCAACGCGCGGCGTTCGAATTGCCTTCGAGCCGGAGGGCAGCGTCGGCCGCGGCGAAGCGCAGGCGCGGATCCGGTCCCAACCGGTCCTCGCGCCAGCAGGCCTCCGCGAGCTTCACCGCATGCTCCTCGAGCGAGCACGCCGCGCGGTACCGGATCTCGTCCCAGCTCCCGGCCACCCGCGCGACCTCGTCGTCGACCTGCTCGCGCGCCGGTGTGGCACCGAAGAGCGCATGGAACGCCGCGACCGCCTGGAGCGCGAAGCCGGCGGCGCGCGAAGCGTCTTCCGGCTCGAGCCGCGGCGCGAGCCAGCGCACGGCGCTCGGAATCGTGACGGCATGGACATAGGCGATGCGGGCAGTCGGATGCGCGATGTACAGCCCGGCCGCGGCCCGCACGAGCCGCCCGAGGAACTCGTCGACCGCCGCCGCGGCCGGGCGGGGGAACGCCTCGATCGCGGCTCGAAAGGCGCCGAGCGCGTCGAGGCGCCCCAGCGATTCGACGAAGGTCTCGGGCGAGCGGTCGCAGTCCGGGACCTGCTCGAGCGCATGGAGAAGCGTCCCCGGGTCCGAGGACGCATCGCCGCCCCGCCCGTCCGATCCCGTGCTGCAGCCGGGCTCCCCGGGCAATCGGCGGAAATTCGCCGACCAGTACGCGAGGCCCCGCGCGAGCTCGCGCCTCCGGATCGGATTGTCGTCGCGCTCGAGCGCGCGCAGGGCGTGCACCGTCCGGAGCAGCCCGTGGCCGGCCGCGGCGGCGAGCCCGGGCAACAGCCCGTGGATCGCCGGAAGAGCGACCTCGCGCCAATCCCCTCTCGCCAGCTGCGCTTCGAAATGCACCGCCCAGTCGGCCGCGCGCTCGGGCTGCCCGAGCGCCCCGGCGAGCTCGTCCTGCGACGGGATCCGGCCCGTCGGCGCGGCGAGGATGCGCGGCGCGTAGCTGTCGACGAAGGCGGGGATCAGCGCCGGATGACCGATCGATTCGAGCGCCTCGACCGCCATCGGTCCATGGTTCGCGAAGCCCGCCCCGTACTCGAAATCGACGAGCAGGAAGCGCTCGTAGGCATCGTCGAGATCGGCCATGGTCCCTCCCGCTCGCCGGGGCGAGCCCGGCATCTCCGGCCGCGCCGCTGCGCCGCGCGCCGGCCGAGCGTAGCCGGGGATCCGGACGAGTCCCGACCCGACCGGGCTGCTAACCTAGGCGTCCCGCGGCGTCGCCCGCGCAGGCCTCGAGCGACCGCTTCGCCCTGCACGCTCCGATCGGCAGCTTCGATCGGAAGCCGGGCGCGATCGCTCCGACCGGAAGCCTCGAAAGGAAATTCCATGTCCCAGACCGTGAGTGCCGCGCAGGTGCTCGACGCCCTGCGCCCCATCATCGATCCCGATTTCCAGAAGAGCATCGTCGACCTCGGCTTCATCAAGGATCTGAAGATCGAAGACCGGCGCGTCTCCTTCGCGATCGAGCTCACGACCCCCGCCTGCCCGGTCAAGGCGGAGTTCGAGCGCGCCGCCCGCGAGCGGGTGCTGGCGCTCGAGGGCGTCGACGACGTCGCCGTGACGATGACGGCGAATACGCGTCAGGCCGCCCGCGGCGGCGCCGCCGGCTCGCAGATGGCGAGCCTTCCGGGCGTGCGCAACATCATCGCGGTCGCGTCGGGCAAGGGGGGCGTCGGCAAGAGCACGACCGCGATCAACCTCGCGCTGACCCTGCAGGCCCGTGGTGCCAAGGTCGGCGTGCTCGACGCCGACGTCTACGGTCCGTCGCTCGCGCTGCTCACCGGCGCCCGCGGCCGGCCGGATACGACGCCGGATCGCAAGATCATCCCGCTGCATGCCCAGGGCCTTAAGCTGATGTCGATGGCGTTCTTCATGACGGACGACTCGCCCGTCATCTGGCGCGGACCGATGGTGCACGGGCTCATCAAGCAGTTCCTGACCGACGTGCAGTGGGGCGAGCTCGACTATCTCGTCGTCGACATGCCGCCGGGCACCGGCGACGCGGCGCTGACGCTGACGCAAATGGCGCCGCTGTCGGGGGCGGTGATCGTGACGACCGCGAACGACCTCTCGCTGATCGACGCCCGCAAGGCGCTCCAGATGTTCGACAAGGTCGGGGTCCCGATCCTCGGGATCGTCGAGAACATGTCCTACTTCACGCCGCCCGAGCTCCCCGATCGCAAGTACTACCTCTTCGGCCAGGGCGGGGGCGAGCGCGTCGCGAAGGAGCTCGGCGTCGAGTTCCTCGGCGAGGTGCCGATCGATCCGCGGATCGCGACGGATGGGGACGTCGGCAAGCCGATCGTCGTCGGTCAGCCGGAGTCGCCTTCCGCCGAGGCGTTCCGGAACATCGCCGGCCAGGTCGCGCGCAAGGTCGCGAAGCTCGCGATCGAGAGCCCGCCGATCGCCGACGCGAACATCACCTGGATCAAGCACTGAAACGGCGGCGAGGGCCCGCCGACGGGACGGAGCAGCGCAGCGGCCGCCCCGAGACAGCGGTGAGTCAGGGCGATCCGCCGTAGAGCAGGTCCGGATAGAGGATCGGCGCGCGGCCGATCGGTTCCTGCGCGGATTTCGCGAGGAAGTCGGCATGGCCGTAGCGATCGATCTGCGCGTCGCCCGGCAGCGCGAAGAAGGCGGCGGGAATCTCGAGGTCGAAGCGCCAGCTCGAGTAGTCGAAGACGAGCGTCTGCGACGAGCCCCGCACGAAGGTCTCGGCGCGGATCGGGACGTGCGGCGCCTTCTGCGAGACCCAGACCGTGCGCCGACTCGTGTCGTCGGTCAGTCGCCAGACCTCGACGGGGACGCCGGACATCGTCGTTTCCTCGACGCGCTCGCCTCCGGCCTTCTTCAGCTCTTCGAGCTCGATCCCGAACGGGCGAACCCGACCCCGATCTTCGGCGAGCGCCGTCGGCGAGCGCTCGATGTCGAGTCCCTCGCCCGTCAGCCGATCGAAGCTGATGTACCGATCGCCACGTACGATCGTCGTGATCGGATGGCCCGAGATCAGCGTCTCGGCGCGCATCGACGCGCCGGCCGACCAGTAGTGGATGATCCGGTAGGTCTCGCCGTTCGAGAAGAAGACGGTCGCATGCCAGGTCGCGAAGGTGGCCGGCTTCTCGGGGGATGCGGGCGCCTCGGCGGCGATCGACGCCGGGGCGAAAAGCGCGACCAGGCAAGCGACGAGCGATGCCGCGAGCGCGGGGCCCCCGGTGGTTCGCGGTCGGTCGCGACGGCGCCATCGAAGGGCGACGGGGCTGCGCATTCGGACCGACCCGCCGATCGCCGCACCGATCGACCGGGCCGACGCCCCACGCCGCGTCCGGATGTCTCGCCTCATTGCTCCGCCCCCTTCTGCCGCTTCGCGCGGCGCGCTCGCGGCGCATCCGTCGGCTCGCCGATCCGGGTCAGCTCGCGCAGCACGGGGGCCTCCATCGTCGCGGGCACCGGGAGCCCGAGCAGCGTCAAGACCGTCGGCGCGATCGAGAGCGACGAGACCCGGCCGAGTCGACT
>CAZFKD010000113.1:0-10379 GCA_964519695.1 uncultured Spirochaetaceae bacterium | reverse complement strand
CCGAGCGCCAGGGCGCCGCGCGGCCGGAAGCGGCGCCGGAAGGGCTCATCGTCACGCGCTTCACCGGCGAGCGCATGACCTTCCTGCAGCGGACGATCCACGTCGCCTATCTCAAGTACCGGAGCCATCCGACCGCGCTGCCGATCGCGCTGCTGCGAACCCGGGAATCCCGGGAGCGTTCGGGCGACGATCCGGGCCTCGGCTGGTGGCCGCTCGCCCGCGGCCGCTTCTCGGTCGAGGAGATCGAAGGAACCCATTGGACGATCTTCGATCCCGCCTCCATCGAATCGCTCACGCCCCGCATTGAAAGCACCCTGCGCGAGGCCGTCGCGGCCGCCGGCTTCAAGCCGAGCGCGCCCTTCGCACGCGAAGGCGGGAGCGAATGAAGCGGATCGCCGTCGCGGCGGGAAGTCGCCGATCGGAATCGGGTTCGGCGAGCGGGCGCGGTCCGTCGCCCCGGCATGGCCTGCTCCTTCCGGCGCTGATCGCCCTGCTGGCGATCGGGATGTCCGGGGGGCCGAGTCCCGCCCGCGCGGCGGATCCGGACGAGGCCGACGAGCGAGCGACCTATCGCGTCGTCTACACCGCCTGGCTGAAGGCGGGCGATCCGATGGCGACCGTGCGGATCCGGATCGCGAGCCATCCGGACTGGGTGCGCTGGATGAAGCTGCGGGTCGATCCGACGCGCTACCGGGATTTCAAGGGAACGGGCCGGGTGCAAGTCGAGGGCGATCAGGTCCACTGGACGCCCCCGAAGAAGAACGCCTGGCTCCAGTACAGCGTGAATCTCGAGAGCCAGCGCGACGTCGGCCGATACGATGGGCGCGTCACGCAGGACTGGGCGCTCTTCCGCGCAGACGATCTCGTCCCGCCCGTTCGAATCGACATGAAGGACGGGACCCGGTCGAAATCGAAGCTGAAGCTCGATCTGCCGGAGGGCTGGTCCGTCGCAACGCCCTATCCGCGTTATGCGAGCGGCCGCTTCGCCATCGACAATCCGGAGCGCCTCTTCGATCGGCCGACGGGCTGGATCCTGGCCGGGAAGCTCGGGATCCGGCGCGAGAGGGTCGGTGGTACGCAGCTGTCGATCGCGGGGCCGATCGGGCAGGGCGTTCGTCGACTCGACGTGCTGGCGTTCTTCCGATTCACCCTTCCGACGCTGCAGGCGATCTTTCCGGAGTTCCCCGACCGCGTGCTGGTCGTCAGTGCGGGCGATCCGATGTGGCGCGGAGCGCTCTCGGGGCCGCGCTCGCTCTTCGTCCATGCCGATCGACCCTTGATCAGCGAGAACGGCACGAGCACCTTCATCCACGAGCTGGTCCATGTCGCGATGGGTGCCCGGAGCGCTCCCGGGGCCGACTGGATCGTGGAGGGCCTCGCCGAGTACTACTCGCTCGAGGTGCTGCGCCGCTCGGGCGCGCTCTCGGAGCGGCGCCATGCGAGGGCCCACGTGAAGCTCGCCGAGTGGGGGAAGCAGGCGGGACCGCTCGATGGGCCGCGATCGAGCGGAGCGATTACGGCGCGGGCCGTGGGGATCCTGCGTGCCCTCGACGGGGAGATCCGCGCGGCGCGGCCAGAGTCGGCGGGCCTCGACGATGTGGTGCGCTCGCTCCCACGCGGCGTGCCCGTGACGCGCGAGGATCTGCGCATCGCGGCGGAGCGCGTCGCCGGCCGGCCGCTCAACGCGCTCCCGGCGCCCTGATCCCGGCCTCGTCCGGCCGCGGCACGAGCTCGAACCACCAGACCTCGCTCCGGGCTGCCCAGCCATCCGGCTCGAGCGCGTATTTGCGGGCGGCCTCCGCTCGCAGGGCTTCGATCCGTTCCGGATCTTCGACGCGCCGCGCCTCGCAGTTGAAGATCCGCCCGGCGATCCGGATCCGCACGCGCGGATCCGCCAGGACCTGATGGGGCCAGCGCTTGATCGGCGTCAGGAAATCGCCCGGGACGAAGAGCCGTCCGGCGACGACGACGTTCCAGATCCGCACCGAGCGCGGCGCCTCGGGCTTCAGCTCGAGCTCGACCTCGCGCTCACCGGCGAGCGCTCGCCAGTCGACTGGACACGCCGCGTCCGGGCCCGCGAGCTGCCCGCCCGGCAGCGGCCCGACCGGCCCGTCACACGCGAGCAGCAGGCTGCAGAACGCGAGCAGGCGGGCCGGCGAGCCCCCGCGCCGGGAAGCTTTCGTGCACGCCGCGGGCGCGATCGGGTCGGGCGGGGAATCGGGCATCGTGCGAAGTTGCCACAGACCGTCTTCCGAGGATCGCCTGGTCCGCCATCGGCCAAAGACCCGAAGCGCGTTTCGCCCGCCGTCCGTCTCGCGCCGCCGCGGCCGGTGAACTTCGGGCCCATACGGGATCTCCTCAAGCCGCCGCCCGCCGCGCACCGATCGCTGCCCAGCGACCCCGCGCATCGAAGTCGGGAGGTCCGCACGAGGAGTGGATCGTTGGCGATGCAGGGGCAGGGCAAGACGCGCGGACAGGTGGGCTACGGCGACGGCCGGGCGCAGATCCGCGCGGGCGACGACGTGCTCTTCGACGAAGAGGCGATGGTGGCCGAGCTGCTCGCCTGTCTCGAGTCGCCCGACTATCGCCCGCCGACGCTGCCCATGGTCGCGGTCGAATTGATGTCGATGTCGACCCGGGCGGACGTGGCGATCGAGGAAGTCGTCCGTCTGCTGGAGCGCGACAGCCTGATCGCCGGGCGGGTGTTGCAGCAGGCGGGATCGGCGGCGCTCGCCGGCGCGGTGAAGATCACCTCGCTGCGCGAGGCGACGATGCGGCTCGGCCTGCTCCGGATCCGGGACCTCGTGATGGAGATCGCGCTGAACCTGCGCGTCTTCAAGTCCGAAGCCTACGGCGAC
The DNA here is from genome assembly GCA_964519695.1 of uncultured Spirochaetaceae bacterium. Taxonomy (GTDB): domain Bacteria; phylum Myxococcota_A; class UBA9160; order UBA9160; family UBA4427; genus UBA4427. Next base: position 7,521 of record CAZFKD010000113.1, on the reverse strand, counting down.
GCGATGGAGCGGATCCGCCGCCACGCGGTCGCGACGGCGCACGTCGCGCGCCTCGTCTGCAAATACACGCCGATCGAGGGCGAATTCGCCTTCATGGCCGGGCTGCTCCACGACGTCGGCATCGCCGGGACGCTGCTCGCGCTCGCCGAGCGCAAGGAGAAGGGGGGGCGCCGTGTCGCCCCGCCCGACCTGCTCGTGATCTGGCCGGCCGTCGACCGCGTCCATGCCCGTGCCGGCGAGATCATGGCGAAGCACTGGCAGCTGCCGGCCGACATCCGGCTGGCGATCACGCTGCATCATCAGGTGCTCCAGGACGGACATCCGCATCCGCTCGCGGCGACGGTCGCGGTCGCGAACGAGCTCGCGCATGGCGCGGGCGCGGGCCTCGTCCCGCGAGCGGACGACACGGAGGCGAGCGACGCTGCGCCGGATGCGGACCTCGAGGCGGTCGGTGCCGAGGACTGGCTGAGTGCGCATACGCAGATCGACCGATCGACCGACGCGACGCTCGCCCGCGCCCGCGATGCCCTCGGCATCGATGCCCGGCGCCAGGGCCTGATCGAGACGGAGTCGCGAGCCCTCATCGAGCAGCTCGCCAGCGAGGCGTAGCGAGCGGGGCAACCGGGCCCTTGTGGGCCGGATTCGAGCCCATATGCTCCGAGCGATGGAAAAGCTCGTCTATCTGCTCTGGAAGCCCGAACGCGACTCGAATAACGACGCGCTGCGCGATCGCCTGCTGGAGGCGCTGCCGCACGGGCTCGCCGAGGTCGGCGCGATGCAGATCAAGCTCTCGATCAGCGACGGCGACGTCGCAGCCGGGAGCGCGCTCCACATGGGGCCCGAAGGGCCGGATGCGATGCTCGGCTTCTGGCTCGAATGCATCCAGGATCGCGGCCCCGCCGAGGCCTGGATCGGTCGCCACGTCGGTCGCCATGCCGGCTATCTCGTCGTCGAGTCCCAGCCCCTGCGCCTCGAGACGGCCGCTTCGGACCGCGGGGCCCGGACGCAGGGCTTCAGCCTGGTAGGCTGCATCGAGCCCAAGTCGGGGCTCTCGCATCCGCGTTTCCTCGAGATCTGGGAGACGTGCCATCGCCAGGTCGCGATCGATACGCAGAGCACGTTCTCGTACATCCGCAACGAGGTCGTCCGTCCCGTCACGAAGGACGCGCCGCCCTGGCAGGGCATCATCGAGGAGGGTTTCCCGAGCGAGGCGCTCTCGAATCCGGAGGCCTTCTACGACGCGGTCGGAAACGCGCCGAAGTTCCGCGAGAACCTGCGGCGCATGATCGAGAGCTGCGAGGCGTTCATCGAGATGAAGCGGGTCGATTCGCATCCGATGAGCGAGTACCGCTTCTACTGATTCCGCTCCGGGAATCGAGCTCGGAATCGAGCCCTTGATCGACCTGAGGATCGACCACGCGGTCGAACACGCGGTCGAACACGCGGTCGAACACGCAATCGAGCACGCCGTCGAACACGCGCGCACCGCCGCAGCGCGTCAGGGCCAGACGGGCTTGCGCTTCTCGAAGAAGGCACGCGCGGCTTCTTCGGTCTCGCCCGACGCGCCCGCCATGATCTGGTTGCGATTCTCGAGCTGGATCGCCGTCTCGAGATGATTCACGTCGAGGTTGGCCCACATTACCTGCTTGGTCGCGAAGACCGCGAACGGCGCGAAATCGCAGATCTCGTTCGCGAGCGCGAGGGCGTCGTCGACGACGCAGCCGTCCTCGGAGAGCCGGGTCACGAGGCCGATTCTTTCCGCCTCGACGGCGTCGATGCGGCGGGCCGAGAGGATGAGGTCGTGCGCGCGCGAGGCGCCGATCAGCCGCGGCAGCATGTAGCTGACGCCGATGTCGCAGCCCGATACGCCGACCCGGATGAACTGGACGCAGAGCGCAGCGCTGCGCGCCGCAATGCGGATGTCGCAGCCGAGGGCCAGCGCGAGGCCGCCGCCGTAGGCAGGCCCGTTGATCGCCGCGATCAGGGGCTGCTGGATCCTGCGCATGTGCGGAATCACGCTGGCCATGCGGTTCTGGGCGAGCAGCCCCGAGCGCGGCGGCTTCGCCCCCGCGATGATCGCACCGGGGTTGCCCTGGTCGCGCAGATCGAGGCCGGCGCAGAATCCTCGACCCGCGCCCGTCAACACGACGATGCGACAGGCGTTGTCGCGATCGAGGGTGTCGAGCGCGTCATGGAGCTGCTCGACGAGGGCCCAGGAGAGCGCATTCAGGGACTGCGGCCGGTTCAGGCGGAGGATCGCGACCTCTGGCCGCGGATACTCGATCTCGACGTCGCTCACGAGCGCTCCTCGCAGGGTCTACGCAGCCGCTCAGACCGCCTTCACGAACAGGATCACGATGCAGGCCATGCCGCCCACGAACGCGAGCGAGCGCGCCTTGTCGAGATCCTGGATGTAGAAGATCGCGTGCAGGATCCGGAAGCCGACGAAGGCGATCGCATAGGGCGCTGCCGCCTCGGCGGCGAGCCCGGCGGCATGGGTCGTCAGGATCGTCGCCGGGAACAGGATCGCTGCCTCCCAGGCATTGGCCTGGGCGGCGTACACGCGGGCGCCCGGGCCCTCGAGCTTCGCAGCCTGGGCGCGCGGATTGCGGTTGTCGGCCGTCCCGAACGACTTGCCCCGGTAGTAGCCGCCTGCGAAAGCGAGAAAGATCGGAAGCAGCAGGACGGCCAGCACGCACCAGAACGGAGTCGTCATCGCGGGACCTCACATCGGTTGGGACGTCAAGGCGCCACTCTATCACGCCGGAACCAGCGCCGCGTCGGGCACATCCGGCTCGGAGAGGCTTCGCTCAGCGGGCCTCGCCTCGGAGTGGGCGATCGAAGCGCAGCAGGCGAACTGTCTCCGGCGAGAGCGCGTCCCAGGGGCCTTCGACTTCGAAGACCGCGACGGTCGCCGGCGAAAAGCCTTCGCGCAGCAGGGCGGCCGACTCCGGATCGCGCCGGACGAGCTCGAGCGCGAGATGCGAGATGCCTGGATTGTGTGCGACGACCAGGACGTTCGCAGCATCGGACTCCGACTGGATCGCATGCAGGAGCGTCGCCGCCATCGAATCGTAGAGCTCGGGCTCGAAGGCGACGTCGGGCTCGCGCGCGGGGCCCGCAGCGAGTCCGGCTGCCACCGCCTGCCAGGTCTCGCGGCATCGCAGTGCGGTCGAGCAGAGCACGCGATCGGGGATCGGACCTTCGAGCCGGAGACACTCGCCGGCGAAACGGGCATCGTCCCGGCCGCGACCGGTCAACGGACGATCGATGTCGCGGCCGGTCCCGGCTGTCGCCTTCGCGTGTCGCATGAGGATCAGTCTTCGCTGCCGCATCGGATCCGTTCTATCTCGCTCGCGAGCAGGAGAAGACGCTCTTCGCCGGCGGCGGGGGCAGGGTCGCCTGCATCTGCTCGAGCGAAACGTCGAGGTATTTCTTGATCACGTCGAGACGGCAGAGCTTGAATTCCTCGCCGGTCTTCCCGGCGCATTCGATCCCGACGCGATGGTCGACGAACTCCGCCTTCGTCGGGGTCCGCTCGCAGCTCGCGAGCAGGAAGATCGCGGCGAGCAGCCCGATCGGACCGAACCTACGCAACCGCTTCGACATGGTTTCTCCTCTCGTTGGCCCTCTTCAGCGGCCCTCTTCAGCGGCCCTCTTCAGCGGCCCTCTTCAGCGGCCATAGACGCGAGCGGGCAATCCCGTGGCGAGCTCGGGCCAGAGGAAGATGAGCGTCAACGCGACGAGCTGCAAGGCGACGAAGGGCAGAATTCCGACATAGAGCGTCCGGACATCGACGTCCGGCGCGACGCCCTTGGCGTAGAACAGCGCGAATCCGACGGGCGGGGTCAGAAACGAGGTCTGGAGGCAGACGGCGAAGAGGACGGTGAACCAGACGAGGTCGAAGCCGAGCGAGACGACGACGGGAGCGACGAGCGGGAGCACGATGAAGGTGATCTCGATCCAATCGAGCACGAAGCCGAGCAGGAACGTCGCGAACAGGATCGAGACGACGACGCCGCTCGGGCCGAAGGGCAGGCCCGAGAGGCCCCGGGCGATCAGTTCGTCCCCGCCGAGACCCCGGAGCACGAGGGCGAAGGCCGTCGCGCCGACGAAGATCCCGAAGAGGTAGCCCGTCGTCAGCGTCGTCTCGCGCAGCACGTCGCGCAGGATCGGCAGCGAGATCCGTCCGCGCGCGGCCGCGAGCAAGAGAGCTCCGGCGGCGCCGACCCCCGAGGCCTCGGTCGGGGTTGCGATCCCGAAGAAGCTGCTCCCAAGCACCGCGAAGATCAGGAGCGAAGTCGGCACGATCTTCCAGAATACCGCGAGGATCAGCTCGAGATCGACGATCTCGGGCCGGCTCGAGGCCGGCGCGATCTCCGGATGCAGCGCCGGCAGGGCGAGGAGATAGACGACGTAGAGTCCCGCGAGCAGCAGGCCGGGGACGATCGCCCCGAGATAGAGGTCGCCGACCGGGAGCGCGAGCCGGTCGGCCATCAGGACGAGCATGATGCTCGGCGGGATCAGGATGCCGAGCGTTCCGATCGCGCAGACGGTCCCCGTCGCGTAGGTCGTCGCATAACCCGCCCGCTTCATCGGGGGCAGCCCGAGCAGTGCCAGCATGACCACCGAGGCGCCGATGATCCCGGTGCTCGCCGCGAGCAGGACGCCGATCAGGGCGATCGAGACTGCGAGCCCGCCGCGCACCCGTCCGAAGAGGCGCGAGACCTCGCGCAGCAGCTCCGCCGCGATCCCCGAGCGATCGAGCAGCAGGCCCATCAGGACGAACATCGGGAGCGCGACCAGCACCCAGTTGTCCATCAGGTCGAAGATCCGCTCTCCGACGAGCGAGGTATAGGCCCAGTCGATGCCGGTCTCGAGACCGAAATCCCGCTCGAGCAGGAGCGCGACGGCCGTGAACACGAGCGCGCTGCCGCCGAGGACCCAGGCGACCGGGAAGCCCGTCAGGATCCCGAGGATGAAGGCGCCGAACATCAGGATGGCGAGCCATTCGCGCGCGCTCATCCGGCGTCGTCCGGGGGCGTGTTCCGGGTCGGCTCCGATGCGATCCCGGCGCCCGACGAGTCGGCTGCAGGCGCGGCGAAGAGACGTCGAGCGACGGCGCGCGTGCGCGCGAGGGAGGCGAGCAGGAGCAGGGCGAAGGTGATCGGCAGCGCGCTCTTCAGGAGCCAGCGATGACCGAGCCCGCCCGCCGAGGCCGAGCGCTCGCCGCTCGCGAAGCTCTCGGCGACGAGGGGGATGCCGCTCCAGAGCACCAGCACGACGAAGGGCAGCTGCAGCAGCAGCAGCCCGTAGAAGTCGATCCAATCCCGACGTCGTCCCGACATGCGCTCGCGGAAGACGTCGACCCGGACGTGACGGTCGTGGAGCACGCAGCCGAGGATGCCGACGAGAAAGCCGACGGCGTAGAGATGCCATTGCAGCTCCTCAAGCTCGACCCGGCTGATGGCGAAGAAGGTCCGCAGGCCGACGCCCGCGACGATCACGCCGACGAGCAAAAGCCAGATCCAGCTCGCGGCGGTGACGAGCCGATCGAGCGGGCGGTCGATCCGGGAAGGCCGCTCACCGGGCTCAGCGGCCATCGGCGGCCTCGGCCGTCTCGTCCGCCGTCGGCGGCGCGGGGTAGGCGAGGCGCTGCCAGCGGGCGTACTCGGCGTGGAATGCGCGCTGATGCGCGAGGATGCGCGCGAAATCCGCGTCGCGGCGCGCCGCGTCGTCCAGCACGCGCTGGGATGCGCCCTCGAGCGCCGTGAGCAGCACAGGCGAGAGCGCGCGGGTCGTCACGCCCTGCGTCTCGAAGGCGCGCAGCACGGCGCCCTGGGCGGCCTCGGCGCGCGCGAAGTTGCGCGTCACGCCATCGCCGCAGGCGAGCTCGATCAGCGCGCGGGTCGCCTCCGGCAGCGCGTTCCAGGTCGGGCCGTGGATGACGAGATGGAAGGCGGTATGCGGCTGATGCCAGCCGGGGAAGTAGTTGTATTTCGCGACCCGGTCGAACCCGAGGCGTGCGTCGACCTCGGGCAGCGAGAACTCGGTCGCGTCGATGGCGCCCTTTTCGAGCGCCTGGAAGAGCTCGCCGCCCGGCAGCATCGTGACCGCCGCGCCGAGGGATTGGAGGGCCTGTCCGCCGAGCCCGGCGAAGCGGATCTTGAGGCCGCGCAGATCTTCGGGGGTCTCGATCGGTTCGCGGAACCAGCCCGCCGTCTCGGGACCGATCAGGCCGCAGAGGATCGGCTCGACACCGAGCGGGCGATAGAGCCCCTGCGCGAGCTCGCGTCCGCCGCCGCCCTCCCACCAGGCCATGTACTCCCAGGGCGTCATGCCGAACGGAACCGCGCCGAACAGCGCCGACGCGGGCAGGCGCCCCTCCTCGTAACCGAGCCAGGTATAACCGGCCGGGATCTTGCGACGGCGGACCGCGTCGACGATCGCGAACGCGGGGACGACCTCGTCCGGATCGTCGATCGTGAAGGCGATCCGGCCGTCGCTCGCGACCGCGAGGCGCCGCGCGACCTCGACGACGTTCTCGCCGAGCGCGGGCAGATGGGTGCCGAAGGCGCTGCTGATCCGCCAGCGCAGGATCGGCTCACCGGGAGAGTCGGAGCCCGGGCGCACGATCGGCGCTTGCCCGTCGCGGTCGCCGCTGCCCCATTGCGGCAGCGAGCCCGCGACGAGCACGCCCACGGCGAAGGCGATTCCCACGGCCACCAGCGCCTCGCCCTTCGACATCAGCGCGTGCCGCCCGCGCTCATTGGACTTCGACGAGCGGGATCTTCATCGGGATCACCGTCTTCCCGTCGCGCAGCACTTCGACCGCGACGAGCTCCCCGGGCGTGCGTCGATCGAGCGCATTCGAGAGCTCCGCATAGCTCCGGATCCGCTTGCCCGAGACCGACTGGATGATGTCGGCCGAGACGATCGTCCCGCGCCGATCGATGCCGAGCGAGCGCATCCCCGCCCGCGCCGCCCCCGAGCCCGCGACGACCTCGCGCACGATCACGCCCTCGACGCCCCAGCTGCGCGCGAAATGGTCGGGCAGAACGGTGACCCCGAGACCGGCGCGGCGGACCTTTCCGAAGCGGATCAGCTGGGGGACGATGCGCGAGACGGTGTCGATCGGGATCGCGAAGCCGATGCCGGCGCTGGCACCGGACGGGCTGAAGATCGCGGTGTTGACGCCGATCGCGCGGCCGTGGGAGTCGAGTAGCGGCCCGCCCGAGTTGCCCGGGTTGATCGAGGCGTCGGTCTGGATCACGTCCTCGATCACGAAGCCCTCGCCGGTCGGGAACTCGCGGCCGAGGGCGCTGATGACGCCGGTCGTCAGCGTGCGGTCGAGGCCGAAGGGGTTGCCGATCGCGATCACCTTCTGGCCGACGAGCAGCGCGTCGGATCCGCCGATCGCGAGGGGCTGGAGATCGAGCCCCTGCGTCTCGATGTGGAGCACGGCCAGATCCTTGCGCGGCTCGTAGCCGACGACGCGCGCCTCGTGGGTCGTGCCGTCTG
>CAZFKD010000112.1:0-10381 GCA_964519695.1 uncultured Spirochaetaceae bacterium | reverse complement strand
TCGCCGCGCAGCGGCGCTCGCGCGGGGCGATCGAGCTCGATCTGCCCGATGTCGAAGTCGCCGTCGATGCGGCGGGGCGTCCGGTCGACGCGGTGCTGCGCCAGCGCAACCCCGCCCACAGCCTCGTCGAGGAGGCGATGCTGGCCGCGAATCGCGCGGTGGCCCAGGCGCTCGAGCAGGCGAGCCGGGAGACGATCCATCGCGTCCATCCGCCGCCCGATCCGCGGCGCCTCGAGGCGCTCGGCCTGCTCGTCGCCCGGCTCGGCCTGCACGCGGTCGACGGGCTCGACGAGCCCGGCGCGATCGCCGCGATGCTCGAGCGCGCCCGCGACGTGCCGAGCGTTGAGCGCATCCATCTCGCGACGCTCCGGGCCATGAGTCAGGCGCGCTACGAGCCCCGCTCCCGCGGCCATTTCGCGCTCCAGTTCCCCCACTACCTCCACTTCACGTCCCCGATTCGACGTTATGCGGATCTCGCCGTGCACCGGAGTCTCAAGCAGTGGCTGCGCGGCCGATCGATGGCGCGACCGGATGGGACGGGGGCCTCGAACGCGCTCGAAGGGCTCTCGATCTGGTTGTCCGGGCGAGAGCGGGTCGCCGCCGAAGCGGAGCGGGAGGCGGTGGCGTTCGCCTGCTGCGCGCTGCTCTCCGGACGCGAGGGCGAGCTCTTCGATGCCGAGGTGACGGGAGTCGGTGTCCACGGGCTCTTCGTGCGACTCGACAGACCCGCCGCGAGCGGGCTCGTCGCGCTCGCCCGGCTGGATCGGCGCTATCGCCTCGACGAAGCGGCCGAGACGCTCGTCGACGAACGCTCGGAACGCAGCATCGAGATCGGCACGCGCCTGTGCGTGCGACTGGTCCATGTCGACGACGATCGAGGTCGGCTGGCCTTCACGCTCGCGGGCAGGCCTCGATCAGGCGCTCAGCCAGACTCCGGTGCGGACTCGGCGTCGGATGCGGCGAGCGCCTCGGAGAGGACCTCCCACTCGGCGTAGAGTGCATCGAGGCCTGCCTGCAGCGTGGCCTGCTCGGCCTGGAGCACGCTCAGCTTCTCGTGGTCCCGCGCGATCCGGGGATCGGCGAAGGCCAGCTGGGCCTTTTCGACGCGGGCCTCCTCGTCCGCGATCCGCGCCTCGAGCTTCTCGAGGCGGCGGCGATCGCGCTCGCGCGCCTTGCGCTGCTCCCGTTCCCGCTGCCGATCGGTCTTGTTAGGGCGCTGATCCGACGACGCGACTGCATCGCCGGAGGAGGGGGCGAGCCGCTTCGACGCCGAGCCCGTCCCATCGCCGGGGCCGCCCCCCGCCGCCTCAGCGCGCTCGATTCGTTCGAGGTAGGCGTCGTAGTTGCCCAGATGGCTTTCGAGCCGACCCCGGGAGACGTCGACGACGCGCGTCGCGAGGGCGTTGATGAAGGAGCGGTCGTGGGAGACGAAGAGGAGCGTGCCGCCGAAATCCTGGAAGGCCTCTTCGAGCACCTCGCAGGCCTCGATGTCGAGATGATTCGTCGGTTCGTCGAGCACGAGCAGATTGGCGGGGCGCAGCAGCAGCTTCGCGAGGGCGACACGCGCCTTTTCACCGCCAGAGAGGACGCCGATCGGCTTGTCGACGTCGTCGCCGCTGAAGAGCAGGGCGCCGAGCAGCCCCCGCAGCCGCGGTACGTCCTCGAAGCGGGCGCTGCGCTCGACCTCCTCGAGGATCGTCGCCTGCACGTCGAGCGCCTCGAGCTGGTGCTGCGCGTAGTAGGCGAGCTCGACGTTGTGGCCGAGCGCGCGGCTGCCCGCTTCGAAGGGGAGCACGCCGGCGGCGATGCGCAGGAGCGTCGATTTTCCCGCCCCGTTCGGCCCGACGATCGCGACCCGCTCGCCGCGCAGTAGCTCGAGATCGACGCCGGCATAGAGCGGGACTTCTCCGTAGCGCTTGTGGATCCCCGCGAGCGAGAGCACGCGCTCGCCCGATCGCGGCGGCTCGGGCAGCCGCAAACGCATGGCCTTGCGGCGATCGGGCTCGATCTCGATCCGCTCGATCCGGTCGAGGGCTTTCTGGCGGCTCTGGGCCTGACGGGCCTTCGTCGCCTGGGCGCGAAAGCGCTCGACGAAGCGCTCCATCTGCGCGATTTGGCGATCCTGGTTCGCCTTGCGGGCGAGCAGCTCCTCGCGCCGGGCGACGCGTTCGTGCAGGTAGGTGTCGTAGTTGCCCTCGTAGAGCGCCGCGCCGCCGAGGCCGTCGAGCTCGAGGATCCGGTTGGCCTGGCGACGCAGGAAGGTGCGGTCGTGGGAGACGACGACGACGGCGCCGTCGAAGCGCGCGAGGGTCTCCTCGAAGAAGCGGATCGAGGGCAGGTCGAGATGATTGGTCGGCTCGTCGAGCAGCAGCACGTCGGGACGCGCGAGCAGGAGCTTCGCGAGCTCGACGCGCATGAGCCAGCCGCCGCTGAAGGTCGAGAGGGGCCGCGCGGCGCGCTCGTCGTCGAAGCCGAGACCCGCGAGAACCGAGGCGACCCGGGCCTCGCGCTCGAATCCGCCGGCCTGGCGGTAGCGCTGGGCCATCGCGTCGTAGCGTTCGGTGAGCGCCGGGGGGAGCGCTTCGCCGGCCTGGCCGCGGCGGCTCATTTCTCCCTCGAGTCGCGCGATCTCGGCCTCGAGGGCGTCGAGCTCGGCGAGGGCCGTGCTCGCTTCGTCGCGCACGCTACGGGACGCGCGCGGGTCGATCTCCTGCCGCAGGAGGCCGATTCGCGTGGCGCGCGGGCTCTGGAGCTGGCCGTCGTCGAGCGGCTCCTCGCCGATCATCAGGCGCAGCAGCGTCGTCTTGCCCGCGCCGTTCGGGCCGACGATGCCGATCCGGTCGCCGGCGCGCACGACGAAGGACACGCCGCGAAAGAGCAGGCGATCGCCGATCCTCTTCTCGATCTCGTCGAGTCGCAGCAGCACGCGGAATCCGTTCGGGGCCTTGCCGGTCGGCGCGGCGCATGGGGGAGCCAGAACATGACGATGCCCGCCGAGCGCGGCAAGTCGGCGGTTGGCGACGCGCGGGGGTGTTCTGCATCCTGACCGCGTGCAGCTCTCTCGACGGGTCCAGTACGCGCTCTACGGCATCTTCGACCTCGCCTACAACGGCGCGGGGCAGCCCGTTCACGTGCGCCGCATCGGTGAGCGCCAGCACATCCCCCACCGGTTCCTCGAGCAGATCTTCCAGCGCCTGCGCCGGGCCGGGCTCGTGACGGGCAAGCGCGGGCCGGGGGGCGGCTTCGTGCTGACCCGGCCGCCGGGCGAGATCCGCCTGCGCGAGATCGTGGAGGCCGTCGATGGGCCGATCGTCGGCAGGCCGCCGCCGGACCGCGATCCGGACGGGTCGGTCGGGACGCCGGGGCAGCAGGCCCTGACCCATCGGCCGGATTTCCTCTGGGACGATCTCGCGGCGCGGATGGCGGGCGTGCTCGACGAGATCCGGGTCGCGGACGTCTGCCGCGAGGCCGTCCGGCGGTCGGTCGTGCGCGATCTCGAGAGTCGCTTCGACTACGAGATCTGACGCATGCGAGAGGTCGCGGCGCGCGGGGGGGTCGATTAGACTCGGGCGCGCCCGGGCCCCCCGCGTCCAGGAACCCCGTTCGGGTCCTCGAGAGATGGAATTGACAGTCGCACGCGTCGATCTCGATCCCGACCAGGGGAGTCGATTCGTTCCGAGCGAGGTGCTTCTCGAGATCTGCCACCATGCGCTCGACGTGGCCCCCGAGGAGTGTTGCGGGCTCGTCCTCGGCAACGCCAGCGAGCGTCATGTGCGCGCGGTGCGCATCACGAACGTCATGACGAAGATCCACGTCGAAGATCCGATCGCCTTTCCGCGCGATGCGCGGCACGCCTACTACATGTCGGAGAACGAGTATCTGCGCGCGCTCGAGGAGGCGACGACGCGGGGAGAGACCGTGAGCGCCGTCTACCATTCGCATTTCGGGCAGGGCTGTTACCTGTCGCAGGACGATCTCGCCTTTGCGGCCCACCCGCTCTTTCCATTCCCGGACGCGGCGCAGATCGTGGTGTCGGTGCTCGGCGATCGGGTGCAGGAGGTCGGGCTCTTCGAGCCGACCGGGAACGCCGATCGGCCCTATCTCGGGCGACGGCTCGAGGCGCGGCCGTGAGCGGGGCGCGTGGGGCGAATCCCGGCAGAAGAGCGGGCAGCGCGGGCGCGGTGCGTTCGGAGGGCGCGCTCGGGCGGGTCTTCGCGGGCGGTCTCGCCGCCGTGTTCGTCGTCGGGCTCGCGGGCTGTGCTTCGACGCGCATCCGGGTCGAGACGCTTCCGGACGTGCCGATCGCCTTGATGCACTGGGAAGACAAGGCGGCCCAGAAGCGCGGCGAGATCTTCGCGAAGATCGGCGAGCTGCCGCCGCTGCCGCCGAACAAGGACGATCCGGAGGGGCAGCAGACGCTCGAGATCGAGGCCCATCTGCGAGCCGAGGAGGCGGTCCAGATCCGCGCGCAGCTCGCGAAGCATCCCGGACGGCTGATGCTCTACTGGCCCCGGACGGGCAAGCTCGAACGGCTCGAGGCCGCCCCCCCGGATGCGCGGCCGCTCGCCTGGTCGAGCGACCATCGCCGCCTGCTCTTCGCGTCGTCCCACCGCGGTCAGAAGGAGCAGCTCTACGAATACCATCTCGACCGCCGTGATCTGCGCCCCGTCTCGCTCGGCCCCGACGAGCATCCGCGAGGCGACTACGGCGGCGCCGACGAGCTCGCGCGCCTGCAGGTCCATCGGCCGGTGTTCGGCGGCCCGTACGAGTACACGGTCGAGCTCGTGCGCCCGGGCGCGACCGAGGCCGAAGCGGAGACGATCGCCCGGGGCGTGCCGCCCGGGACGCTCCGCCTGACGCCCGCCGCCGATCGGATCGTCTACGAACAGGTCGTGCCGCGACCGCGCCAAGACGGCCCGACGGCCTACGAATCGTTCATTGCGACCCGACCCGTCAGCGAAGGCAGCGAGGAGACGATCCTGCTCGCCGGGCGTGAGCCGACCTTGAGCCCCGACGGCGAGTGGATCGTATTTGCATCGTCGTCCACTGCGGGCTATCGACTGCGGCGCATGCGCCTCGATGGGACGGCCCGGGTTGCGATCAATCCGGGCACCCAGGAAGAGCGAATGCCCACGGTTTCGCCCGACGGGGAGTTCATCGCTTTCATTCGCTTCGAGAACGGGAAGCGGCGGCTCGCTGTGCGCCGCTTCGACGGCCGCGCCGAGCGGGTCGTGCTCAGCGACGGATGGAGCGAGTTCCCGGTCTGGTAGTCGCGCGGCCCGAACGGCCGTCGTCCATCGCCCATCAGCCGATCATCTCGACCGATGGCAATACACGATCGCACAGGATCGTCCACGATAGAGAGAGGACCCCGAGCCCATGACCTCGTCCGCCCAGCGCGATCTCGTTCCCGTCCATGGCGGCCTCGCCGAGCCCGTCGACCGGATCGTTCCGTTCAAGCAGAAGGCCGCCTTCCTGGCCGAGGCCGAGAAGCTGCCGTCGATTCGGGTGAACGCGGCCGATCAGTCGACCGTCCACCGGATCGCGGACGGCGCGCTGTCGCCGCTGACGGGTCCGATGAAGCGCGAGGCCTTCGACCGTGTGCTCGACGAGCAGCACGTCGTCTCGCAGGGCAAGAAATACGCCTGGACGATCCCGATCTCGTTGCCCGTGACCGACGCGGAGGCGGCCGGCCTGAAGCCCGGCGGCTCGTGTGCGGTGCGCACCGAGGACGGGACGATCATCGCGATCCTCTCGGGCATCGAGACCTTCGCCTGGGACAAGAAGAAATATCTCTCGAGCGTCTACGGCACCGATCGGGTCGACCATCCCGGCGGCCGCATCGTCGACAACGACGCGCGCACGCAGATGATCGGCGGCGAGCTGCGCGCGTTGCCGCAGCGACTGCCGAAGGACTACGCCGAATTCATGCTTTCCCCGCGCATGACGCGTGCATTCATCCGCGACCGCAAATGGGAGCGCGCGCTCGCGTTCCAGACCCGCAATCCGCTGCACCGGGCCCACGAATACGCCCTCGTCTACGGCGTCGAGGTGCTGACGGCGCAGGGCTTCTACGCCGGCGCCGTGCTCAACCCGCTGATGGGCGAGCTGAAGGGCGACGACGTCCCGGCCGCGACCCGCATGCTCTGCTACCGCAAGCTTCACAGCGAGCGGCTGCTCGGCCAGGGCGACAAGGACGAAGCGATCTGGAAGAAGGCCGGCTGGGACATCTCGGACGTCTTCGAGCTGATCGGCCTCGACATCAAGATGTTCTACGGCGGGCCGAGCGAAGCGGTGATGCACGGCATCTACCGCCAGAACTACGGCTTCTCGGACATCGTGATCGGTCGCAAGCACGCCGACGCCCCGTTCGAGGATGGCAAGGCGATCTGGGGCGACTTCGACGCCCACGAGATCTTCGACGACCTGAAGGGCGAGCTCCACATCCAGCCCTGCAAGGTCGGCTTCGCCGCCTTCTACGAGAGCATCGGGCGCGTCGATCTCACCGATCGGCACGAGGGCGAGAAGCCCTACTCGATCTCGGGGACGAAGGTGCGCGAGCAGCTGCTGGCGGGCGAAAGGCCGGATCCGCGCATCATGCGGCCGGAGACCTCGGACGTGCTGATCGAGGCCTACCGGAAGTAGCCGGGCGCTTCAGACCATCCGGATGCGGGGGCTGCCGGCTTGAGCGAGCAGCGCCTCGCGGTCGGTGCCGTCCGCCGGGTGGACGCAGTAGCCGAACGCGAGTCCGACGCGGACCGGCTGGTTCAGCGTCTCGTGCTTCGAGACGACATCGGCGACGGCCCGGGCGAGTTCGAACACGCGCTCGCCGGGCAGTCGGCCGGGCTCGGGCATGAGCACCGCGAACTCGTCGGTGTCGAGGCGGGCGACGACGTCGAAGTCCCGGAGCCTGCTCCGCAGCGCTTCGGCCAGCACGCCGATGACCCGCCCGACGTGGGCGGGGCCGGACTCGCTCGCGATCTCGGCGCGATTCTCGAGCCGGCAGACGCAGACCACCAGCGCGTTTTCGCGGCCCGCTGCGCGGGCGATCTCTTCGTGCAGGCGTTGGCCGAAATAGGCCGCGTTCGGCAGGCCCGTCTCGTCGTCGAAATTGCGGTGTTCGAGGCTCTCGCGCCGGCCGAGGGCGTTGTCGAGGGCTCGCTCGACGTAGGCGACGAAACGGCTGAAGACGCCGAGGTCGTCGTCGTCGAAGCGGCTCGTGAAGAAGCGGTCGAGCGCGATTTTGTCGTAGACCGAGAGCGTTCCGATGACCTCGCCGCTCCGCTTCAGTGGCGCCGTCAGGATCGAGCGCAGATCGTCGACGAGCGGCGCGAGCTGGGGATCGAGCCCCGTGTCCTGGATCAGGTGCGGTGCTCGGCGCCGGATCGACGCGACGGTCACGGCCTTGTCGAGCCGGAACAGGTTCTGCTGGCTCGCTCCTTCGGCTGCACCGAAGTACGAGCGGATCGAATAACGTCGCGTCGTCGGGTCCTGGAGCCGCAAGACGGCGTGGTCGGCCTCGAGGATCATCGCCGCCGAGCTCGTCGCGAGCCGTGCGATCTCGTTCGGCTCGCTGCACGAGAGCATGCGGATCGAGGTCTCGTTGATCGCGTTGATGCGCTCCGTTCGCTGCGCGAGGCGGGCCTCGCGATCGCTGCGCGCAATCGTATCGGCTGCGGCGGCTGCGATCTCCTGCCAGCCCGGGAGGGTGCCGCGGGTCGCTTCGAAGCTCGGGCCGGCCTGGAGGGTGAGCAGACCGACCAGCTGCGTGCCGGCAATGAGCGGAAGCGCGGCATAGGCGAGCTTCCCGTCCTCGCGCTGCAGGACCTGCACTCGCTGCGCCCGGATCGCTTCGCCGTCGATGCCGGCGCCCGGCACGAGCCGGTATTCCCCGCCGAAGGCGCTGCCGGCGAGGGAGCTCGCGGCGAGCCGGAACTGCCCGCCCGGCTCGTTGAGGAAGAGCTGTGCGATGCCGCCGCCGGCGCGTTCCGCCAGGAATCGGCAGAACGCCTCGAGCCGCTCCGAGAGGATCGCCGGTCCGCGCAGCAGGCGCTGGACCTCGCGCACCGCGTCGTAGCGGGCGGCCTGACTGCGCAGCGCCTCGTGCTCCTGGGCGCGAGCGATGATCTGCGCATCGAGGCGCGCGAGCTGCTCCATGAAGTGGAGGTCGTCGTCGCCGAAGACGTCCGGGCGCGTCGCGTGGTGGACGTTGAGCACGCCGAGCACCTTGCCCGCGTGGATCAGCGGTACGCAGAGGGCGGATTCGACGTCGACCCGCTCGCGGAGCAGGTCGAAGACCTCGCGATCGGCGCGCCCGCGCAGGTGGATCGGCCGACCCTCGGCCGCGACCTTGCCGGAGATGCCCTGGCCGAGCGCGACCCGGATCTTCGGCCAGAGCTCGGGCTCGACGCCGCGGGCGACCCGGATCCGCAGCGCATGGGACTCGGGATCGAGCAGCATCAGGCTGCCGCCCTCGGCGCCGGTGACCCCGACCGCGATCTCGAGCATGCGCTCGAAGAGCTCGTCCGTCTCGATCGTGAGCTCGACCGATTCGACGACCTCGTGGAGCGCCTGCAGCAGCTCGGCCTTGCGATCGCGCGGGGCGACACCGTAGCCCCAGAGCAGGCGGGCGGTCAGCGGCGTCACGATCTGCGGCGCCGGCAGCGGGCGTGCGCGGACGTGGCTCGCGACGTCGCCCGTCGCGTCGACGATCGCGTCGTATTCCTGCTCGCCGAAGAAAGCGGCCGGCTCGTCGACGAGGATCGGTGCGACGTGACTGGCGAGCGACGCGCCGAGCGGGCGGGCGCGCTCGAGCGCTGCCGGTACGTCTGCGTCGTAGATGCGCGGAACCTCGACGCCGGGATTGGCGAGCAGCAACCGCAGCAGGCGCAGCGATTCGTCGCTCGCGCCCCAGATGCCGACTCGCCGGCGCATCAACCGGCTCCGTCCGCGAGACCCGAATCGAGCCGCAGCGAGAGAACGAGCGAACGCGTCCGGCCCTGATCGTCGCCGAGGACGAGCGGGAGCCGGAGGGCGCCTTCGGCGTCGACCGCCGCGGGGCCGACGGAGACGATGCGCAGCGAATCGCCGAGCGACGACTCGGGCTTCTCGAGCTCATGCTGGACGGCATTCCAATCGGGCTGGGTCGTGCGATCGGATTCGAATCCGTGTTCGAGCGGATCGCTCCTCGCGCCTGCGCTCGCCTCGGCGAGGATGCCGGCCTCGAGGATCTCGTGCGGCCGCAGCGCCGACGGCGCCGGTGCGGCGCCGGCCGCCGGGCGGCCTCCGCTGCGGGCTCCGTCGCTGCCTCCGTCGCTGCCTCCGTCGCTGCCTCCGTCCCTGCCTCCGTCCCTGCGTAGACGCACGACGTGCTTCGAGATGGTGGTGAGCGTCGGGAGCACCCCGTGTCCCGAGGTCGCGATCGTCTCGAAGACCGCCGCGTCCTTCAGTCCGATCCGGCGATGGAGTGCCTCGATCGCGAACGGATCGGCGACGTCGCGCTTGTTGTATTGCAAGACGAGGGGCAGGGCGTCGAGCCGCTGGCCGTAGGCCGCGAGCGAGCTCTTCAGCTCCTCGATCGAGGCGGCGTTCGCGTCGATCCGCGCCGGCGAGCAGTCGAGCACGAGGATCACGCCGTCGACCTGGTCGAGCAGCTGCTTGCGGGTCATCGCCTGGTCTTCGGCGCCCGGAACGGAGACGACCTCGATCTGCATCGGCTTGCCGCCGAGCTCGCCGAGGGCGATCGAGAGCGACTCGGAATGGATGGTCGGATCGAGCCGCGAAGGCGTGCGCACCAGCTCGCCGCGCGTCTCGGGCCGCAGGCGCGCATGGATCGTGCGCAGGGTCGTGGATTTGCCCGCGCCCTCGATGCCCCAGAGCAGGATGCGGGCCTGTGCCTCGGCCATCAGACCTTTCCCTTCTTCGTGAGGATGCGCCGCGCGTGCGTACTGATGTTGCTGGGCACGTCCTTGCTCTTCATCAGGTTGCGCAGATCGCGCTCCTGGAGATAGTTCAGGAATTTGATCGCCTGGGGCTGGGGCGTCTTCGGATTCGAGGCCAGCGCCAGCTTGATCTGATAGCTCTTGGTCCACTCGCGATTGTTCGCGATCACCCGCAGCAGCTCGTCGCCGACGGAGCGGCTCTGGGCGAAGGCGACGACCTCGGTCTCGGTCAGCTTCGGGCTCGCGAGGACGGAGGAGGCGACGATCCGGTTGCGATCCTTGATCAGCAGCGCGCGCGCCTCCTTTCCGCCGATGCGGGCCAGCTTGATCTTCTGCATGACCGACATCTTCTGCACCGCCGCGAAGAGGCTCGATTCGAGCTCCTCGTCTTCGATCTCGCCCTCGGAGGAGAGCAGCTTCGCGCTCTCGCCCATGTCCTC
>CAZFKD010000111.1:0-10525 GCA_964519695.1 uncultured Spirochaetaceae bacterium | reverse complement strand
CGGCAGGCGCATGCGGCAGCCGGTGCAGCCGCCTTCGAGGATCCGCGCCACGACGCGCCCCGCCAGGCGCTCGCGCTTGCGGAGCTTCTCGTAGGCCGCGAGGAGCTCGGCGGGAATCGCCGCGAGCCCGCTCGAGCGCGTCGCGAGGAGCGAAGCCAGCTCGGCGTCGATGCGCGCCTCGGCGCTCTGCAGCAACGCCTCGACGTCGCGCAGCTCGGCCTGCCCGCGCTCCCGCGCCTCGCGGTTGGCGGCGATCTCGGCGTCGACGCTCTCGATCTCTTCGAGCAGTCCGAGTTCGCGGGTCTCGAGCTCGCCCTGGCGGGCGCGGAGGCCCTG
The DNA here is from genome assembly GCA_964519695.1 of uncultured Spirochaetaceae bacterium. Lineage (GTDB taxonomy): Bacteria > Myxococcota_A > UBA9160 > UBA9160 > UBA4427 > UBA4427. Next base: position 10,189 of record CAZFKD010000111.1, on the reverse strand, counting down.
CATCTCCGCCTGCAAGCCCGAGAGCTCCTTCGAGTTGCGCACGCTGCCCGAGTAGAGGGTCAGCTCGGTTTCCTTCGCGCGCGAGGCGAGATCGTCGACCGCGCCCGAAAGCGACTTCTCTGCCCGGCGCAGGGCCGAACGGCGCCCCTCGAGCGCCGCATGCGACGCGTCGATCGGAATCGCAGCGGCCTCGAGGCGAAGGATCGCTTCGCGCTCGGGCAGATCCCGACGGTTCGCGACGAGCCGGTCGCGCGCGAGATCGAGTTCCTGGAGACCGAGCAAGGGGGCGAGCTGGGACAAGACCGCAGCCTACCACGCCCGCATCCGATCCGTTCGAACGGCCACTGCTAACGTGCCTCGCCGGGAGGAAGCCATGGGCTGGTCGCGTCACAGACCTCCGAATCGATCGCTCGCCGCCCTGGTCGGATTGATCCTGCTCGCGGCACTCTTGCGCCTCGCGGGCCTCGATTCGTTCTCGCTTTCGTCGACGCCCTCACCGGAGCCGGCGCCGACCCGGCCGTCCGGTCACGAGGCGCCGCTCGACTTCGATCCCGCATCTCGAGCCCCTCGCGAGCGGAACGGAATCGAGGCCCGGAAGGGGCCGGAACCAAGCGACCCGGCCGTGCGACGCCTCGCGCGCGCCTTCGCCGAGCGGGAATCGGGATTCATGGTCACGTTCGAAGGCGAGATCACGAAGGTCCTCGCCGACGACCGCGAAGGCTCGCGCCACCAGCGCTTCCTCGTGCGCGTCGCGGGCGGCGATCAGACGCTGCTCGTCGCCCACAACATCGACCTCGCCGAGCGCGTACCCGCCGCGTCCGGCGACCGCATCCGCCTGCGCGGTCAATACGAATGGAACGATCTCGGCGGCGTCCTGCACTGGACGCATCACGACCCGGGCGGACGCCGCGCGGGCGGATTCATCGAAGCCGACGGTAGACGCTTCGAATGATGCAGGGCGAGCGTTCCGGCGCTCCGAACTCGTGCGGCGCGCATGCTCTGCCGCCCGTTGCCTCCGAGTTGCAGCGCCTCTTCCGGAACGGCGATCACTCCACTTCAAGATCCGCGGTTCCAATGCCGATGGAACCCGAGAACCTCGGCAAAGGAGTGGGGACTTCCGCCGAGAGTACGGATGAATGCAGCGATGACGCCTCAAACGCCTCGACCGATCTCCTCATCCCGCCCCGCCGCGCGCGGCGCACGCCGATTCGCCAGCGCCCTCGCGGCGCTCGCCGTCGTGCTCTTCGCCGGCCATGCTGCCGCGCTCTCCTTCCGCGCCGACTTCCGCAGCTCGACCTATCAGACCCAGGTCGGGGACAGCTTCGCCGACCTGCTGCTCGAGCATCAGTCCGGAAGCCTGATCCAGTCGACCGTGAGCACCGGCCTCGAGAACATCTCGACCGCCGTCTACGCGAACGGCGTGACCCGCAACTACAGCATCCTGCTGACGACGACGTTCCAGGCCGCCGTCGCCGGCAGCTATACGTTCCAGGTCGGCACCGACTGGGGTCGCGGCGGCGCCGCGGCGCTGATCGACGCCACGTCGGGCTCGGTGATCTCCGAGCGCGTCATCACGGACGACGTCTGGTGGAACAACAGCTGGACGAACCCCGACGTCTTCACCACGACGGCGACCCTCGCGGTCGGCGAGAGCGTGACCTTCGCCTGGGTCGGCTTCGAGGGCTGCTGCGGCGGCTCTTCGACGATCCGCTTCTCGGTCGACGGCAGCGCCTACCAGGGCTTCACGGAGTCGAACTTCGACGGCTTCGCCGTCGTCCCGGAGCCGTCCACCGGATTCCTGTTCGGACTCGGGCTGCTGGGACTCTCCTGGGCGGGAAGGCGCGGCGTGCGGGTCTGACGACGACGACCGCGCCGGCGGCGGCGGAGCGGCGCTGTGCTCCGGCTCGGCTCGCCCCGCCCCGGCTAGAACGCCGCGCCACCGTTGACACAGAGGGTCGTGCCAGTCACATAGGCCGCTTCGTCGCTGCAGAGGTAGACGGCGGCGTTCGCGATGTCCTCGGGCCGACCGAAATAGGGCAGCGCGTTCAGCTGCAGGACATAGCGCCGGAACGCCTCGGTCATCGTCCGCATCTCCGATTCGGTCTGGATCAGACCGGCGGAGATGCAATTCGAGCGCACGCCGCGCCCCCCGAACTCGCGCGCGAGCGAACGGATCATGACCTCGACCGGCGCCTTGGTCGAGAAGTAGACGGGCATGCCCGGGGCGCCGTTGCGGGTGCCCGACGTGCCGATCGCGACGATCGAGCTCGTCCGGCGATCGGCCGGACGGGCGGCCTCGATCAGCGCCGGCAGCGCATGTTTGAAGAGCCAGAGCAGGCCGCGGACGTTGGTCGCGATCGACGTCTCGAGGACCGCGTTGTCGAGGTCGAGGATCCCGGTCGTCTTCTCGCCGCTCGCGGTCGCCGTCGTCGCGGCGTTGGCGATGAGATCGTCGACGCGCCCGTGACGCGCGACGGCGCCGGCGACGAGCGCCCGGATCGACTGCTCGTCCGCGAGGTCGCAGGCGATGAAGTCGGCCTCGCCACCGGTCCCGCGGATCGACTCGACGACGGCATCGCCGCGCTCCCGGTTGCGGCCGCTGACGACGACCCTTGCCCCTTCCGCGGCGAATCGCGCGGCCATCTCCGCGCCGAGGCCGCTGGTCGAGCCCGTGATGATCGAAATCCTGCCCTCGAGTCGTCCGCTCATCGATCCTGCCTCCCCATTCGTCGCTTCGATTCGCCCGGATCGCGAGCGTCCGTTCAGACGCCGCTCGGCCGCTCCCCGATGATCGCATCGCGGCGCAGGGCTTCGATCTCGGCATCGGCCAGGCCGAGCCGTCCACGCAGGATCTCGTCGTTGTGCTCCCCGAGCAGCGGCGCAGCGCGCTCGAAGCCGCGGCCCCCGGCGTCGCGGAATCGCAGAGGCTGCGTCGGGATCGGGACGGGGCCCGCGAGCGGATGCTCGACGACCTGCACGAAATCGCCGTCGACGATCGGCGGGAGCGTCGTCCCGAGCCGCGCCGCCATCACGGGGGCGCAGGGAACGCCCGCGGCGAGCAGCCGCGCCACGGCGGTATCGAGCGTCTGATCCGCGAGCCAGATCGCGAGCTGCTCGTCGATGCGGTCCTGCGCCCGACTCCGCCCGGCAAGCGTCGTGAGCGACGGATCGAGGGCCCAATCGGGACGCCCGAGCGCGCCGACCAGGTTCGTCCACTGCGCGTCGGTCGCGACCGAGAGCGCGAGCCACTCCGGTTGGCCGAGGGAATCGATGCCCGCACACGCATACAGCCCCTGCGGCGCGGCGAAGGGCGAGCGATTGCCGTCGCCGGTCAGGAGCACGCCCGTCGCGTCGAACTCGGCGACGCCCTCCGCCGTGATCGAGAGCAGCGTCTCGACCATCGCCGACTCGATCGCACAGCCCTCCCCCGTCGCGTCGCGCTGGGCGATGCCGAGCAGCGCGGCGTACGCGGCCTGCAGACCCGCGAGGGGATCGGCGCAGGCACGCGGCGTCAGCGGGCCCGCAGCATCGCCAGCGGAGTCGGGATAGGCGGTGAGCCAGGCGAGACCGGAGACCTGCTCCATCGTCTGCGCGAAGCCGACGCGGTTGCGCCAGGGGCCGTCGAGGCCGAAGGCCGGCATCCGGACGAAGACGAGCCGCGGATTCGCGGCGGCGAGCCTGGCGGCGTCGAGGCCGAAGTTGTCGAGCACCCGCGGCGAGAAGTTCTCGATCAGGATGTCGGACTGCTTCACGAGTTCGAGCAGCAGCTCGATCCCGCGCGGGCGCGTGAGATCGAGGGTCAGGCTGCGCTTGCCGGTGTTGGCGCTGTGGAAAGTCGGCCCGAACTCCCACCAGCCCTCGGCATCCCTCCCCTTCTGGGTCCCGAAGCGCATGCCATCGGGGCGCTGGATCGACTCGACGTGGATCACGTCCGCGCCGAGACAGCCGAGCACGAACGTCGCATAGGGACCGGCCCAGAAGGCCGTTAGATCGAGGACGCGGAGGCCTTCGAGCGGGCGGTCCCGGGGCGCTGATCGCGGCGCCTCGACGCTCGCCGGCGCCGCTTGCGACCGTCCAGCCGAGACGAACCCTGCCCTCACGGGATCGAGCTCGCACGCGAGACCGGCGACGCGCGCCTGCTCCAGCGTCGGCGCCGGCTGGAGCTCGGGCCGCGACCACGCGTTCGAGGCGCACGGGACCCGCGGCTGCAGGAAGCCTCCACGCGGATTGCGGACGAACACCCCGCGCTCCGAGAGATGGTCGATCGTCGGCAGCAGCGCGCCGTGGCCGATGGGCGCCGCGGGGACGCGCAGGAGCTCGCTTCGCTCGAGCAGCTCAGCGGTCGTGAGCATGCGGGTGTAGGCGCGCACCTGCTCGCGGATCTCGGCTGCGCGGGCGATGCGGGTCATCATGTGGGCGAGCGCCGGATCGTCGGCCCATTCGGGATGCTCGACGAGCAGCGCGAAATCCATCCACTGCTGCGCCGTGAAGATGCAGAAGCCGATCCAGCCGTCGGCGGTCGGCTCGATCGACGGGACGTCTTCGCTCGCGGGCAGGGACCAGACCTGCGAGAAATGGCCCCAGACACTGCCCGCGTTGGTCAGGGTCGGGAGGCAGGCCTCGAGCCGCGAGAGCTCGACCCGCGCCCCCCGACCGTCGCGTCGCGACGCGCGCAGGGAAGCCGCGACGCCGAGAGCGGCATAGCTCCCCGTCAACCACTCGACGACTTCGCCGCCGGAGGTCAGCGGCGGCAGCCCGGCCCGGCCGCGCGAAGCCGTCGAGCCGCACCATGCCTGCAGCGTGAAGTCGTTGGCCGGTCGATCGGACCAGGTGTTGCCGGCGCCGAAGCTCGAGATCGAGAGCCAGCTCGCGGCGGGATTCGCAGCGGCGAGCGCGCGCTCCCCGAGTCCGCGGGCCTCCAGCCAACCGACCGGCCGCCCGTCGAGCACGACGTCGCATTCGCGGTACAGGTGCCGGAGCGCAGCGCGCCCGGCCTCGCCCTCGAGATCGAGCACGAGCGCGCGCTGGCTCGTCCGCAGATAGCGGAAGAGGACGCCATCTCCGTCGGCATCGAGCGAGGCCGCGACGACGCCGCGCCGGCGGAGCGGATCGCCCTGCGGCGGCTCGATGGCGAGGATCTCGGCGCCCGCATCGGCGAGCAGCTTCGTGGCGTATCCGCCGGCGATGCCGAATGTCAGATCGATCACGCGAACGCCGTCGAACGGTCGTCGAGCCTGCGGTCGCATCGAGTCATGCCTCGCCGGGTGGGATGAGCGATTGAATCCCACCTCGCCGGAGACGTCGAGGGCATGCCCGGGAGCCGGCGCCGTCCGTCGCCGGGACCGGCAGCCGATGCAAGCCGGCGCGTTCCGCGCCGACTACGCGACCTCGTCCGTCCAGACGCGAAAGCTGCGCAGCGTATTGGGCCCGAACGTCGTCGTCATCGCGACGTCGGCCGCGTCCCTTCCGCGGGCGATCAGCACGCGGCCGATGCGCGGCACGTTGTTGCGGGGATCGAAGACATGCCAGCGGCCGTCGAGATGGGCCTCGAACCAGGCCGCGAAATCGCCGGGCGGATAGGGCGGCGGCATTCCGACGTCGCCGAGATAGCCCGTGCAGTAACGCGCCGGAATGTTCAGCGCCCGGCAGAAGGCCACCGCGAGATGGGCGTAGTCGCGGCAGACCCCGCGGCGCTCCTGATAGGCCTCCGAGGCGGTCCGCGTGACGCGGGCATGGGCGTATCCGAACTCGATGTGGCGATGCGTGAAGTCGCAGATCGCCTGGACCCGGGGCCAGCCCGGCGCGAACCCGCCGAACAGCTGCCAGGCGAGGTCGAGCAGACGGTCGCTTTCGCAGAAGCGACTCGGCAAGAGGAAGACGAGGGTCTCCTCCGGCAGCGCCTCGACGGGCGTCTGACCGGCGGCGAGGCAGACCGGATCGGCCAGGCCGGAGTCCCGGATCACCGCATCGGTCGACAGCGACATCGAACCGGCCGGAGCGACGAACCGGCTGCACCAGTTCCCGAAGCCGTCGCGGTAGCCGGAGATCGGAACGGCCGGTTCGAGACGGACATGGTCCGGAGCGACGAGATCGGAGACCCGCGCGAAATGCACGTTGAGCGTCGCGATCACCGGCGTCGGCTGCGGAAATTCGTACTGGATTTCGTAGCCGATTCTCAACCGCATCCCGCGCCTCGAGGGCTTCCGGTGCGCACCGCGCCCGGGCCCCGAGCGGACGATAGGCGACCTCGGCTTCGAGCGGACCCATTCGCCGACTGCGGTCGAATTCACGCCGAAGAGGGCCGGAAACGGCCCGGGCCCGCCGCGCGCCCCCGCCCGCTACCGGAAGATGCCCTCGCGCAGATCGCGCGCGACGAGCACGCGCAGGCCGAGCACCGCGGGCGCGATCATCCACGGCAGATTGAACGCGAGATAGTAGGCCGTGTTCGGCGGCGGATGCGGGCCGAGGAAGGTCTGAACGAAGTAGAAGAACATGTTCGTCACCGCCGCCCCCGCGTAGACGAGGCCGAGCGGCCGCAGCCAGGGCCGCAAACGAATCAACCCGATCATCACGAAGAGCAGCGCCGGCGCCTGGAAGAAGCCGTCGAAGAGCGTCGCCGCGATCAGGTTCGGCGGGGGATCGAGATGCGCCGGCTCCTCCGCGACCGCCCAGTCGTGGAGCGCGCGCAGCGGCGGCCAGGGGCTGTCCGCCGAGACCGGGACCCCGAGCCCTTCCGGAAGGCTGAACAGGAAGCCGTAGAGCACGGAGATGCTGAAGAACAGGACGAGCAGCAGATCGAGGGGACGATGATGGATCGGCTTCACGCGACGAGCCCTCCCGGCAGGAGGCCGAGCTGTCCGAGCAGGCCCAGGGTGTCCGAATAGCGATAGGCGCGCCGGACGCGACCGGCTTCGACCTGCAGCAGCGTGCAGTTCTCGAGCACGAAGCGGCGGCCCGTCGCGGGGCGGCCGAAGAATTCGCCGTCGTTGGTGCCCGCGAGCGTGTAGCGGAGCGTCACGAGGCCGCCGCTCTCGACCATCGCGAGCGCCTCGAGATGAACGTCGCTCGCCGCCTGCCACCAGCGCGCGAGGGCGAGGACCTCCGCCTCGGCGCCGACGGTCGACGCCTTGCCGTGCACGAACGAGAGATAGTCGTCGTGGAGGAGCCGGCGATAGCCGGCCGAATCGCGTCCGTTGTCGCAATCGATCACGGCCTGCACGCATTCGATCGGGGTCATCCGTTCGTCCTCCTCAGCGTCCGGTGAAGACGGGCTCGCGCTTCTCCATGAATGCGCGCGGCCCTTCGCGCGCGTCCTGCGAACGGGTGACGGGCGCGGAGAGCTCGTGCTCGATGCGGAAGGCTTCCTCGAGCGGGAGACCGCTCGTCCGGATCGCCGCCTCCTTGATCGCCCGCAGCGCGAGCGGCGCGTTCTTCGCGAGCCGCTCCGCGAATTCGAGCGCCCGCGGCAGGACCCTGTCCGGCGCCACGACCTCGTTCACGAACCCGAACGCCAGCGCGTCCTGCGCCGAGATCCGGTCGCCCGTCAGCAGGACCTCCATGGCCTTGCACCAGGGCATCTGACGCGGCAACCGGACCATCGAGCCCCCGCCCGGAACGAGGCCGCGCTGCACCTCGCTGAGTCCGAACGACGCATCGGTCGAGGCGACACGGATGTCGGTCGCCTGCAGGATCTCGGTGCCGCCGGCGAGGGCGAAGCCGTTGATCGCCGCGACGATCGGCTTGTAGAGCTCGAAGGGCCGCAGCAGGGCCGTGCCCATGAAGCGGCCCGGATCGGCCATGAAACGACGATCCCAGTCGTCGTCGGCCTGGCGCGCGCCCGTGAGCAGCGGGAGCAGGCGTCCGAGATCGCCGCCCGCGGAGAAGGCGGTCTGGCCCGCGCCCGTCAGGATCGCGACACGCAGCACGTCGTCGTCGCGGAAATCGATCCACGCCTCCGCAAGCCGCACCATCAGCTCGGGCGTGAAGGCGTTGCGGCGCTCGGGCCGGTTGAACGTGAGGATCGCGATGCCGGCATGTCTTCCGGTGAGCTTCTCGTACAGCAGATCGGGCATCGTCGCGCTCGCTCCTCCGTCCCTTCGTCTGATCGCGCAGCCAGCCCGGACACGACCTTCCGGCCCGACCGGCTCGGAGCGGCCGCCGATCGCCCGACCGGGCCCCGAGCCTCGGAGCGGGACCGGCCGATGACAGCGGATCAGGGCGCCGAGCGCTAGGAGCCCGACCCAGGATGGCCGCGCAGCGCCTCCGCGCCGAGCCCCATCGCGTTTGCTTCGACGCCGCCCGCCGCTTATACCTCTGCCTGCGCGCCCCAACGCCCGGCTGCCCACCGGATCGGCGAACCGTCGCATGAATCTCGTCGCTCTCAAGATGCTGCTCGGCGACCGCGCCAAGTATCTGGGTCTCGTCTTCGGCATCGGCTTCGCGACCCTGCTCATGTCGCAGCAGGTCTCGATCTTCATCGGCCTCATGGCCCGCACGGCCAGCCAGATCATGGACGTCCGCGAGGCCGATGTCTGGGTCATGCATCCCCGCGTCAAATACGTCGACGAGCTCGAGGCGATGCCCGACGTCGACCTCTCGCGCGTGCGCGGCGTCGACGGCGTCGCCTGGGCCGTGCCGCTCTACAAGGGCAACGCCGTCATCCGCTCGGACGAAGGCCTGCTGCAGCAGGTCATCCTGATGGGCCTCGACGACGGCTCGCTCGTCGGGCGCCCGCCGAAGATCCTGCTGGGATCGCTCGCGGACCTGAAGCGTCCGAACGCCTTGATGATCGATCGCGCGGGCCATCAATTCATCTGGCCGGGCGAGCCGCTCCGCGTCGGCCGGGTCGTCGAGATCAACGATCGCCGCGTCGAGATCGTCGCGATCGCGAAGGCCTCGCCGCCCTTCGTGACTTTTCCCGTGGTCTACACCCGCTACAGCGAAGCGCTCCGCTTCACACCGCCCCAGCGCAACAAGCTCTCGTTCGTGATCGTGAAGGCCGCCGCGGGCGTCGACCCGAAGCGCCTCGCCGCACGCATCCGCGAGCGCACAGGGCTGCAGGCGCTGACCTGGCAGGATTTCGCCTGGCGCTCGGTGCGCCACTACGTCGAGCGGACGGGCATCCCCGTCAACTTCGGGATCACGGTGACCCTCGGCTTCATCGTCGGCGCGGCCGTCGCGGCGCAGACCTTCTACATCTTCGTGCTGGAGAACCTGCGTCAGTTCGGCGCGCTGAAGGCGATCGGGGTCACCGACTTCCAGATCCTGCGCATGGTGATCCTGCAGGCATTCGTCGTCGGCGTGCTCGGCTTCGCGCTCGGGATCGGGCTCTGCGGCGTCTTCTTCTGGCTGACGCGCGACGCTCCGGCCCTCGACGGGTTCATCCTGCGCTGGCAGGTGATCGCCGGGACGGCCGTCGCCGTCGCGATCATCATGGTCCTCTCGAGTCTCGCCTCGATCCGCAAGGTCTTCGTGCTCGATCCGGCCGTGGTGTTCCGTGGCTAGTCCGGCGGCAATGCGGGCGCGCGGGATCGTCAAGGACTTCGACAACGGAGGGACCTCCGCGCGCGTGCTGCACGGCGTCGACCTCGAGATCGAGCCCGGGCGCCTGACGCTCCTGATCGGTCCGTCGGGCTGCGGCAAGACGACGCTGCTCTCGATCCTGACGGGCATCCTGACGCCGAGCGCCGGCACGGTCGAGGTCCAGGGCGTCTGCATCACGGATCTGCGCGGCGCTCGCAAGGCGCGCTTCCGGCGCGAGCATCTCGGCTTCATCTTCCAGCAGTACAACCTGCTGCCGGCCCTGACGGCCGCCGAGAACGCCGCGATCCCCCTCGTGGCCGACGGGATGCCGCTCGCCGAAGCGGTGAAGCGGGCGCGCACGACGCTCGCGCGGATCGGGATGGCGGACCATGCGGACAAGCGCCCGAACCAGCTCTCCGGCGGTCAGATGCAGCGCGCCGCGATCGCCCGGGCGCTGGTCCACGGTCCGAGCGTCATCGTTTGCGACGAGCCGACGGCGGCGCTCGACGAGCAGACGGGCCGGACCGTGATGGAGATCCTGCGCGAGATCGCGAGCGATCCGAGCAGCGCCGTCCTCGTCGTGACCCACGACAATCGCATCTACCACTTCGCCGATCGCATCGTGACGATGAACGATGGGCGCATCACCGGCGAGCTCCCGCCGCCG
>CAZFKD010000110.1:0-10527 GCA_964519695.1 uncultured Spirochaetaceae bacterium | reverse complement strand
TGTAGGCTTCCGGCTGGTAGTAGTCGTAGTACGAGACGAAATACTCGACGGCGTTCTCGGGAAAGAGCTGCTTGAACTCGGCGTAGAGCTGGGCCGCGAGGGTCTTGTTGGGCGACATCACGAGCGCCGGGCGATTCAGCCGCTCGACGGCGCAGGCGATCGTGAAGGTCTTGCCGCTGCCCGTGACGCCCAGCAGCGTCTGATGCTGATCGCCGCGGGCGAGCCCTTCGCAGAGCTCGTCGATCGCCCGCGGCTGGTCGCCGGCGGGCTGGAACTCGGAGACGAGCTTGAAGGCGCTGCTCATGTCGGCTTGCCCCGTCGCCAGCGCGGCCCCTGCGGCGTATCGACGATCTCGATGCCCTCGGCCTTCAGCGCGTCGCGGATCCGGTCCGCCTCCGCGAAGTCGCGGGCCTTCTTGGCCGCCTGGCGCGCCTCGAGCATGCCGTCGATCCGCGGATCCTGCTCCCCGGCCTCGTCGGCCGCCGCCCGCTCCTCGCCGAGCCGAAGGCCGAGCACGCGGTCGAACGCGCGCAGCAGCTCGCGCCGGACCGCCTCGGGCAGCGCGTCCGTCCGCGCGACCTCCCAGACGACGGCCATCGCCTTCGGCGCGTTCAGATCGTCGGCCAGCGCGGCCCGGAAGCGATCGCGATAGGGCTCGGCCGCCGCCGCCTCGCTCGCGCTGAGCGGCGGCAGCGTCTTCGGATCCTGCGCGACGCCGAGCGCCTTCGCGATGCCCTGGAGCCGCCGGTAGCCGGTCGCCGCGGACTGGATCGCCTCGTCGCTGTAGCTCTGCTGCTGGCGGTAATGAGCCTGCAGGAAGAAGTAGCGGAAGGCGAGCGGATCGATGCCCTTCGCGACGAGATCGGAGAGCGTGCGCACGTTGCCCTTGCTCTTCGACATCTTCTCCGAGCCCATGTCGAGGAACTCGTTGTGCATCCAGAACTCGACCCAGGGATGCACGCCGTAGCCGCACTCGCTCTGGGCGACCTCGTTCGTATGGTGGACGGACGCGAGGTCGATGCCGCCGGTGTGGATGTCGAAATGCTCGCCCAGATAGCGGACGGCCATGGCGGAGCATTCGAGATGCCAGCCGGGGAAGCCCCGGCCCCAGGGCGAATCCCATTCCTGCAGCCGCTGTACGCCCGCCTCGGCGAATTTCCAGACCGCGAAGTCGGCGGGATGCCGCTTGCCCTCCGTCGGCCCGATGCGCGCGCCCTCGGCCTGGCCGGCGAGATCGAGATGGGCGAGCTCTGCATAACGCGGGAAGCGGCTCGTATCGAAGTAGAGGCCGTCGGCGATGCGGTAGAGGTAACCGGCGGCTTCGAGCCGCTGCGCGAGGTCGATCTGCTCGGCGATGTGCTCGGTCGCCCTGGGGTTGAACTCGGGGGGGAGGCAATGGACGGCGGCACCGTCGTCGCGCCAGACCTGGGTGTAGTGCGCGGCGATCTCCTCGGCGCTCTTGCCCGTGCGGCGCGCGGCGGCCTCGATCTTGTCTTCGCCCTCGTCGGCGTCGGAGACGAGATGGCCGACGTCCGTGATGTTGATGACGTGGACGACCTCGAATCCCTCCGAGAGCAGGAAGCGCTTGAGAAGATCCGAGAAGAGGCGCGAGCGCAGATTGCCGATATGGGGCGGTCCGTAGACGGTCGGGCCGCAGCTGTACATCCGGACCCGACCGGGCTCGATCGGGACGAAGGGGCGGCGCGTGCGCGTCCGCGTGTCGTAGAACTCGATCGGGATCACGCCTTCGACTCCCCTTCACTCCCGCCGCCCGGCGCAGCGTCCGACCGCTCGAGCAGCACGACGGCCAGCGCAGCGATGCCCTCGCCGCGGCCGATCGCACCGAGATGATCGGTGCTCGTGACCTTGATGTTGACCTGCCCGGGCGAAGCGCCGAGCAGCGCCGCGACGCGTGCCTGCATGGCCGTCTGATGCGGTGCGAGGCGCGGGACCTGCGCGACGACCGTCGCGTCGAGGTTGCCGAGCCGATAGCCGGCGGCGCGCATGCGAAGGGCGACCTGATCGACCAGCTCGCTGCTCGCGATCCCCCGGTAGCGCTCGTCGCTCGACGGGAAATGCCGGCCGAGATCGCCCTCGCCGAGGGCGCCGAGGATCGCGCTCGCGATCGCGTGCAGCAGCGCATCGCCGTCGGAATGGCCGACGAGGCCCTGCTCGAACGGAATCGCGACGCCGCCGAGCACGAGGGCGCGGCCCGCGCCGAGCGCGTGGACGTCGATCGCCTGTCCGATCCGGATTGCGCTCGCCATGTTTTCCGTCACCCCCGGTTGCGCGGCGAAGCCGGCCCGACCCGCTCCCCGGGCCCGACGCTCCCGGCTCCGGCTCGAGCCGCCCGCCGCGCGAGCAGCACACGCGCGTAGTCGAGATCCTCGGGCCGCGTGATCTTCGGATTCGGCGCCCGGGCCTCGACCATCGCCACCGCATGTCCCAGCGCCTCGACGAGCGCCGCGTCGTCGGTCGCGCGCCGCTGCGCCGCCGCGGCCGCCGCCGTCGCCGCCTCGAGCCAATCCCGCCGAAAGACCTGGGGCGTCTGCGCGGCCCAGTAGGCAGCCCGATCCGGCGTCTCGACGATGCATCCATCGACGACCCGTTTCAGTGTATCCCGGACCGGCTCGCCGAGGATCGCCGCGCCCGTCTCCGCAGCGACCTCGAGCACCCGTTCGACGTCGGTGGGATCGACGAGGCAGCGGGCCGCGTCGTGGACCGCGACGAAGTCGACCTGCTCCGGCAGGCTGGCGAGGCCCGCCTGCATCGAGTCCTGACGCTCGTCGCCGCCGGCGACAGCCGGGGCGAGCGATGCGATGTCCGCACATCGATTCCCGATCGCGGCGTAAGCCGGCATTTCGCCTTGCGACACGACCGGAACGATCCGCTCGAACCGCCCGAACGCCGCCAGAGCCCGGATCGACCGCTCGAGCAACGTCTGCCCATCCAGCAGGACGAAGGCCTTCGGCACCCCCGCGGCGAGCCGCTCTCCGCGCCCCGCCGCGAGCACCAGCGCCGCGACGATGGGCCGGCTCGACATCCCTAACGCACCGGCTTCCGCGCCGCGTCCAGCTCGATCGCATGGGCGTCGAGAATCGTCCCCTGCGCGCGTTCGAGCGCCGTCTCGGCAGCATGAAATAGCTGGAGCGCGTTGATCTTCTGGCTCTCGGCCTCGACGAGGTCCTCTTCGCGCTGGAGCACCTCGAAGGGCGTCGACTCCCCGTGCTCGAGGCGGATCCGCTCCGCGCGCAGCTGCTCCTCGGCCGCGAGGCGACGACGCTCTGCCGCTTCGATGCCCTGCGAGGCAGCGAGCAGAGTCCGGGTCGCGGCGCGGACCTCGAGGATGACCTGTTGCTCGAGACGGACGCGACTCGTCTCGCTCCGGCGAAGGTCGAACTCCCGGCTCGCGACCTGTTTGCGACCGGTGGTGTTGGGGATGGGCACCGAGAAGATCCCCTGGACACGAATGTTTCCGGCGCCGTCCGCGGTGAAGAAGTCGTCGACCGATTCTCCGTAGGCGCGGTTCACCGGCGGTGGGAAGCCGGGAGGCAGGGGTACGCCCGCCGAGGCTCCATTGACCCGACCGGAGACGCCTTGAAATCCGTAGCGTGCCTGCAGATCGAGCTGCGGCAGGCGCTGACTCTTCGCGAACTTGAGATTCATCTCGTTCTGTTCGATCGCGTTCGTTGCCAGTCGCAGCTCCGGCCGGCCCTGGAAAGCCTGCGCAACGGCCTGCTCGACGTCGATCGGCGTGACCCGATATGCCGTGAGGTCCGCGGTCGGGACGATCTGCAGCTCGGTGCGTGCCTTGAGCTCCGTCCCCATGACCGCATCGATCAAGACGTCCTGGGCATTGCGATAGTTGTTCGCGGACTGGATCAGCTCGAACTCACGATTCGCCACGCCCGCCTCGGCTTCGACCACCTCGACCTGGGATACGACGCCGACCTCGTATTGGGTCCGTGTCTGCTCGAGCAGGGCGCGTGCCGTTTCGAGACTCTTCTGGGCCACCCGAACGCGGTCACGGGCCGCGACGAGCCCCCAGTAGCTGTTGACCGTGGACTGGACGTTGTCCATCAGCGCCAGCCGGAACTGCTGCTCGGCCGCATCGCCTCGAGCCCCCGCGAGCTTCACGTTCGTCCACGCATCGTTCCAGACGAGGTTCCGGAGCAGAGGGATGTTCGCACTGATGAAGAAGCTCGAGTTGTACAGCGGGTCGAACTGCTGGATCAAGCTGCGCGTGACGGTCGAGCTGCTCGCAAACCGAGCGTCGAACGAGGCCCCGATGTAGGGGATCTGCTGCTGCACGCCGACGCTTCCGCCTTGGACCCGGTCGCGATTGACCTGGACCGGATTCAGCAGGAACGTATTCGGGGATTTGATCACATCGTAGAACCCATCCGCGACCAGAGTCGGATCGTAGACGCCCCACGCGGATGCAGCCTGCGCCGTCGCGACCAACGGCCCATAGCGTTCCACCTCGACATTGAGCCCGTTGCGGATCGCGAGGGCGACGGCTTCGCCGATGTCGAGGGGCTCCCCGTCCGTAACGATCATCGCCCCCGGCGCGAGGTCGTCATGAGGGACCACTGCGCCCGGGGAGGCGCGGCCGGGCACGGCGAGCTCCGCCGCGGGCTCCATCGGGACGGCGTCCGAAAGGGGCTCGGCCGGCGCTGCTTCCGTCGCCGGATCGATCTGCTCCGGCGGCAAGTCGGCCGCTCCCGCCTGGGCAGCCACCTCCGAAAACGGGGCCACCAGCAAGGCCAGCCACGCCAGCCCGAGCATCAACGCACGCGTCATGAGAGTCCTCCGACCGGGGCCCATCATGGGGCCCGGGGCGCGGCCGGGATGATGGGGGGATGTGCTGGAGGTCGCAACCCGAAGGAGAGCCAGATCACAGCTTGCGCGCGCCGCCGATGCGATAACCTGCCCGGACTTCGTCCCGGGAAGACCGGGCTTTCGAGCGTGTGGGGAGGACAGTCGTGGGATTCTTCAGCTCCAGGGGCCGCGGAGACGGCCATTCGTCCGAACCCAATCGCGAGAACGGAGCGACGACGCCGGGCAGCGCTCCGGTAGCGAAGCCGGCGCAGTCCTGGCAGACGGTTCAGGCCTCGGAAGCAGCGCGGCGAGAGAGCGAATCGACGTCCGGCCGAACCGCCGGCGCACAGGGGGGGAAGAAGAACATGGCCACGATTGGTCAATCGATCGTTTTCAAGGGTGAGCTCACGGGCGACGAGGATCTCGAGATCGAAGGCCAGGTCGAGGGCAATGTCCGCCTCGCCAACAACACGCTGACGATTGGCTCGAGCGGCCGCTTGACGGCGCAGGTCGTCGCCAAATCGATCATCGTGATCGGCCGCGTGAAGGGCAACCTCACGGCGACCGAGCGGATCGAGATCCAGGCGACGGGTGTCGTCGAAGGCGACGTCAAGGCGCCGAAGCTGAACGTCCAGGAAGGCGCCGTCCTCAACGGGGGGATCGACATGTCGGCGAGCGCGTCGAGCGCGACGAACGCGAGCGCCCAGGCCCCGGCGGCCCGGGACGAGGCGCGAAAGCCGTCCGCCGCGAGCCCGTCGCCGACCGCTGCGGCGCCGGCGGCGCGGCCCTGATCGGGAGATCAGCGGTCTCGCAGTCGCCCCTCGGCGGCCGACGAGCGCGCGACCCGCGATCCGGACCGATTGTGCAGATGGAAGATCGGACGCCCGGGCGTGCATCGCACGTCCGGGCATTCTCGTTTCGGGCCGGATCGCTCGTCCGGCCTCCTTCGCAGGGAGCCGCGGAGAGCCGTCTGCGGCGGCCCGAATCCAGGCCGTCCTTCAGGCCCGGGCGCGCTTCACCGTCGCTGCCGGCCGAGCCGACGATCCAGGCTTGCCCTTCGAGCCGTAGCGCCGCTCGAGGAAGAGCAGGATCGGCGCGGCGATGAAGATCGAAGAGTAGGTCCCGACCACGATGCCGATCAGCATCGTGAAGGAGAAGGCGAAGATCACGTCGCCGCCGAGCAGGAGCAGCGCGAGGACGGCGAGCAGCGTGGTCCCAGCGGTCAGGACCGTGCGCGACATCGTCTGGTTGACCGACTGGTTCAGCACCTTCTCGAGATCCGCTCCGGGCTGGAGCTCGAGATTCTCGCGGATACGGTCGTAGATGATGATCGTATCGTTCAGGCTGTAGCCGACGATCGCGAGCAGGGCCGCCAGGACCTGGAGGTCGAAGGCGACGCGCAGGCCGAGATGGTTGGCGAGCACGAGCAGGCCGGTCGTGACGAGCACGTCGTGGATCAAGGCGACGACGGCGCCGGGCGCATAACGCGAGCTGAAGCGGAAGGCGATGTAGATCAGGACGGCGATCGCCGACATCAGCATGGCGTTCGCGCCGTCGCGCCGCAGTTCGGCACCGACCTTCGGACCGACGAACTCGACGCGCTGCTCGACGAACTCGCCGATCGACTCGCGAATCGACGCCTGGAGGCGCGCGACGCGGGTATTCGCCGCGAGTCCGTCGACCTGTCCGGCCTCTGTAGCCGCGAGATCCTCCTCCGGGTTCGCCTTGAATTTGATCAGGAACTCGCGGTCGCCCGGCTCGCCGAAGCGGACGACTTCGGCATCCAGGAAGCCGGCGCCCACCGCGACCGCGCGCAGCTGCGACTCGTCGGCGGTCACGCCCTCCACGAACTGCAGCTGGAATTCAGTGCCGCCTGCAAAGTCGATTCCAAGAGGCATCTTCCAGATGAGGGCGGCCGCCATGCCGAGGACGATCAACGCGGCGGAAAGACTGATCCAGAGGCGACGACGCCCCAGGAAGTCGATGTTGAGGTCGTGCGGAACGATTTCCATCGGCACTGATGCGTCTCCCGGCGAGCCGGCCCCGAGCGATCGGGGCGAGCCGCGTCGCTAGATCGAAAGGGTCGAAACTTTCCGGTCGCCGACGTAAAGGTCGAAGATCAGCCGCGAGACCACGAGCGCCGCGAAGACGCTCGTCACGATGCCCACGGAGAGCGTCACCGCAAAGCCCTTGATCGGACCGGTTCCGTATTCGAACAGGATGATCGCGGTGATCAGCGTCGTGATGTTCGCGTCGAGCACGGTCCAGGTCGCCTTCCGGAAACCCTCGGAGATGGCTGCCCGGACGGCCCGTCCTTTGCGCAGCTCTTCGCGGATCCGCTCGAACACGAGCACGTTGGCGTCGACCGCCATGCCGATCGTCAACACGAGCCCCGCGATGCCCGGCATCGTCAGGGTCGCCTCGAAGAGCGACATCAGCCCGATCAGCAAGAGCAGGTTCGCGATCAGCGAGATGCCCGCGATGATGCCCGAGACGCGATAGTAGACGAAGCCGAAGACGATCACGACGCCGAGACCGGCCAGCGCGGCGAGACTGCCCTTCTCGATCGAGTCCTGCCCGAGCCCCGGACCGACCGTACGCTCTTCTTCGATCACGACCGGAACCGAGAGTGATCCCGCACGCAGGATCACGGCGAGATCGGCGGCCTCGTCGGCCGTGAAGCGCCCTTCGATCATGCCCCGCGTCGAGATGCGGGCGCGGATCGAGGGTGCGCTGTAGACGTTGTCGTCGAGGATGATCGCGAGCTGGCGGCCGCGATTCTTCTCGGTCAGATCCTCGAAGAGCTCGCCGCCCTCCGGGCTGAAGGTGAACTCGACGATCGGGCGCTGCTGCTGGTCGAACGCGACGCGTGCATCCTCGAGATAGTCGCCCGTGATGTCCGCGACCTTCGGGACGAGATAGGCGCCGACCTCCGCGCCCGACCCCTGATCGGTCTCCCGGATGACGACGAGGTTCGGATCGGGGCCATCGGGGTAGCGCGCGCGCAGCTGCTCCTCGCTCGCATCGGCGTCGACGACGATCTTGAACTCGAGAAAGCCCGTGCTCTTCAGAAGCGTACGGGCGCGATCTCGATCGATCTCCTCTCCGGGGATCTGGACGAGGACGCGATCGTCGCCCTGGCGGGTCACGACCGAATCCGGGATGCCACGCTGGGGATCGTCGATCCGGCGGCGGAGAACCTCGAGGACCTGTGACATCGTCCGATCGCGGACGTCGTTCTTCCAATCGTCCGTCAGCACATAACGAAGCTCGAGGCCTTCGCTACCGGCCGACGTCAGCACCCTCGACTCGTCGATCACGTCGACGACGCCGGGCCGATCCGACTCGCGCGCGAGGACGACGACGAGCTGCTCCTGCTCGTCGACGCGCGCAGTGAGGGCGATGCCGTCGTCGGCGATCTGCGCCTGCAGATTCTTGCGGACGAACTCGAGCTCGCGCTGGATCGCCTCGCCGAGGTCGACGCCGACGACCCAATGGATCCCGCCGCGCAGATCGAGGCCCATGCGCAGCCCGTCGTCGGGCCAAAGCGCGCTCGCGACCCGTTGCTCCTTGGGCACGAAGTTCGCGGCCGTGAGGAACGCGAAGAACGCGACGAGCGTCCCCACCAGGACCGATCGCCAGACCAACCCGCCGTTCACGCTTCTTCTCCCTTGCTACCGGATTGGCCGCTGGCCTGACCGCTCGCGTCGCTCGCGCTCGCCTTGTTCAGCTGATCGATGCGGTTGCGGCTGACGCGCAGCTTGATCTTCTCGCCCTTGAGCCGGGCGACCTCGACCTCGAGCACGTCGCCGTCGACCGCCGAGACCTTGCCGTGGATCCCGCCCGCGGTCACGACGTCGTCGCCGCGGGCCGCCGTCTTCAGGAAGGCCTCCCGCTCGCGCTGCTGCTTCTGCTGGGGCCGGATCACGAGGAAATAGAAGATCAGGAAGATGGACGTCATCATCGCCAGGAACGCGAAATCGAAGCCGCCCGACTGCGCCTGCAGCGGCACGAGACCACCCGGATCCATCGCTCATCTCCCCCCCGGCTGCGCCGGCTGCAGCCGCTCTGCGGACTCCGTCCGCGCCGCGACGTTCTCGGATTGCCAGGCCTCGAGTCGGGCGCCCGGATAGAAGCGCGCGAGGATACGCTGATACGACGCGCCCCGCCGCGCCAGCTCGCGCGCGCCCCATTGACTCATGCCGACGCCATGGCCGTAGCCGGACCCGACGAAGGCGAATCCCTGCGGCGTCGAGCGGATGTCGAAGAGCCGGCTCCGCAGGCCGAGGGCCTCTGCGAGGGCGCGGACCTGATCGCGCTCGAGCCGGGCCGCGCGCGTCCGACCCCGGGCGACGATGCGCTCGACGCGGCCGCTCTCGCTGCGCGCGTCGACCTCGAGTCGCTCGACCGGACCGAAGCCGCTGCCGAGCGAGGAGGCGAGCGCGCCGTTCAGGGTCTCGGGCGGGAAGACGGTGCGCCAGTAGGTGAAGGGAGCGTCCTCTTCATGCTCGACGTCGATGCTACCGAGATAGGGAAGGTCCCTGCCCCAGACCTCCGCGGCGCTCGCGGTGCGGCCGCCGGCGGTCGAATGGAAGACCGCGAGGATCGGACGGCCACCATGGGTCAGGACCTCGGCGCGGGTCGCTTCGGCCGCGCGGCGCGTCGTCGCCGACTCCGATTCGATGCCGCGGTAGAGCTGGGAGAGCTCGCTCGCCTGAACGTCCCAGGCCTCGCCCCGGCGCCGCTCACGTTGATGAAGCGCATAAGTCCGCGTGGCGACGGCCTGCGCACGCAGCGCCTGTTCCGGCCAGCTCGCGGGCATCTCGCCGCCGACCGTCGCGACGACGTAATCCTCGAGCGCGACGTGATTCACCACGACGATCCGCCCGGAATCGGCCCGCAGCTCGGGCCCGCCGCGATAGCGCCGAGCACCGACCTGCCAGGGCCCGTCCCGGTCCGCACGCCAGCGCGGACCCGAGGGCCGGCCGTCGACGAGCAGCTCGAGGGTCTTGCGGGCGAGGCCGACGCGATGGACGGACGCGGGTGAGCGGATCTCGATCGGCTCCCGGGACTCGAGCAGGAGGACGCGGACCTCCGCGGTCTCCCGTGCAGCTGCGCTGGTCGCCGCGAGCCAGAGCAGCGCGCCGACCAGCCAGCGCAGCGCCGACGCCGCGCCCGCTCCTCGCCCCCGGATCCGGCACGATCGCGCCCGCCCGGCCGGAGCGGCCGGCGATCGCCGCGCCGTTCGGGAATTCCGGGATCCTGCATCGGGTCGGGCTCGCATCGGCTCGTCCGACCTACAGATCCGCGCGGATCGCCTCGGCCTTGTTGGTCCGCTCCCAGGGCAGACCGACATGCTCGCGACCGAAATGACCATGGTATGAAGTCGCGCGATAGATCGGTCGGCGCAGATCGTGCGTCTCGTCGATGCCGCGCGGCGTCAGGTCGAAATGCTTGCGCACGATCTTCTCGAGCTTCGTCGCGTCGTGGGCGCTGGTCCCGAACGTATCGACGCGAATCGAGACCGGCTCGGCGACGCCGATCGCGTAGGCGAGCTGGACCTCGGCCCGGCGCGCGGCCCCGGCAGCGACGAGATTCTTCGCGACATAACGCGCCGCATAAGCCGCACTGCGATCGACCTTCGAGGGATCCTTGCCGGAGAAGGCGCCGCCCCCGTGGCGGCCCATGCCGCCGTAGGTGTCCACG
>CAZFKD010000109.1:7889-10559 GCA_964519695.1 uncultured Spirochaetaceae bacterium | reverse complement strand
CGAGATCAAGGCGAGCTTTCCGAGCAACGAGTGGGTGTTGATCCTGGGCGGTTCGAGCGGCTTCGGTCTCGCGACCGCCAAGCGCTTCGCGCGCAGCGGCAACAACGTGCTCGTCGTCCATCGGGATCGCCGCGGCGCGATGGCCGCGATCGAGCCGCATTTCGAAGAGATCAAGGCCCTCGACCATGGCTTCCATACCTGGAACGCCGACGCGATCGAAGCGGCGAGCCGGACGGAGACGCTCGGCGAGATCGTGAAGGCGATCGGTCCGAAGGGGCGCATCAAGGTGCTCCTGCATTCGATCGCCTTCGGCAACCTGAAGCTGATCGCGCCCGAGAAGATCGAGGCGCGCACCGCCGGCCCGAACCTCGCGCAGCGCCTCGGCGTCGATCCCGCGAAGCTGACGGAGATCGCCGACGAGCTCTTCGAAGCCGGCGAGGACGGCCTCCATCCCCTCACCTCCGCGCCGACCTTCCCCGACAAGTCCTATCTCGACGAAGAGGATTTCGGCCGCACGATCCTCGCGATGGGCACGAGCCTGCTCGGCTGGACCCAGGAGATCTTCACGCGCGGGATCTTCGCCGAGAACGCGCGCATCTTCGGGTTGACGAGCGAGGGCAACGAGGTCGCCTGGAAGGGTTATGCGGCGGTGTCGGCGGCGAAGGTCTCGCTCGAGGCGCTCTCGCGCTCGATTGCCCTCGAGTTCGGTCCGTACGGCATCCGCTGCAACGTGATCCAGGCGGGCGTGACGAACACGCCGGCGCTGCGCGCGATCCCGGGCAGCGACCAGCTGAAGAGCCAGGCGCGGCTGCGCAACCCCGGCGGCCGCCTGACGACGCCCGAGGACGTGGCGGGCGTGATCTTCCTGCTTTCGCAGGCCGAGGCGTCGTGGATCAACGGCGAGGTGATCCGCGTCGACGGCGGCGAACACATCTCGGGGTCGACGAAATAACCGGTCCGGTCGTCGAGTCGATGGACGCAGACGCGGGGGCAGTCACGTGGCCTTGAATCTCCTCGGGCTGGGCCATTTCCATCCCGAGAACGAAATCACGAATCAGTTCCTCGAAGATCTCGACATTGGCACCAATGACGAGTGGATCATGGAACGAACGGGCATCCGCTCCCGGCGGACGGCGCTCTCGCTCGACTACATCCGGACGACGCGCAACGTCGATTCGCGCGCGGCGATCGAGGCCGCCGAGATCTCGAACGCCGAGATGGGCGCGCGGGCGGCGCGCATGGCGCTCGCTCGCGCGGGCCTCGAGCCCGCCGACGTCGGAATGCTCGTCGGCGGCGGCTGCGCGCCGAATACGGCGTCGCCGGCGGAGGCCTGCAACGTCGGCGCCGCGCTCGGGATCGAATCGCCCTGCCTCGACGTCAACTCCGCCTGCACGAGCTTCATCGCCGGCGTCTACGTCCTCTCGCTGATGGATCCGGCGAAGCTGCCGGACCACGTCCTGCTCGTGACGCCGGAGCCGATGACGGGGACGGTGAACTACAACGATCGCTCTTCGGCGGTGCTCTGGGGCGACGGGGCCCTCGCCGCCGTCTTCTCGACCCGCGCGCGCGGCCGCGCCCGGCTGATCGGCCAGCGCCTGATGAGCGATCCGGCAGGGCATGGCAAGGTCGTCGTCCCGAGGCTCGGCCATTTCCATCAGGAAGGCCGCACGGTCCAGACCTTCGCGATCCGCAAGACCTCGGATCTGCTGATCGAGACCCGCGACCGGTACGAGACCCCGGGCCGCGATTTCCATTTCGTCGGCCACCAGGCGAATCGCCGCATGCTCGAGAGCGTCTGCAAGCGCTGCGACGTGCCCGAGGATCGCCATCATTCGAACTGCGAGTTCTTCGGCAATACGGCGGGCGCTTCGTCGGGCAGCGTCATCTCGCAGCTCTGGGACAAATGGACGGAGAAGGACGACATCTGCGTCGTTGGCGTCGGGTCGGGGCTGACCTGGGGCAGCTACCTCATGCGCTTCGGCGACACGGACTCTTCCCGCGATGAGAGGTCCCGCGATGAGAGGTCCCCGCGATGAGAAGGCGAACCGATCGATGTTGACCCATGCCGAGTTCACGAGCCGAAGCGCCTTCAGCCAGCAGGATCTGCTCGCCTTCGCCTATGGCCGCCTCGTCAAGGACGCGCCCGAGGGCTTCAAGGCGCGCCTGCCCGTCCCGCCCATGCTGATGGTCGACCGCATCGACCACATCAGCGGCGACAAGAGCCGCGGCAAGATCAGCGCCGCTCGCGACGTGCGCGTCGACGACTGGTTCTTCCACTGCCATTTCATCAGCGATCCCGTCCAGCCCGGCTGCCTCGGCCTCGACGGCGTCTGGCAGCTGCTCGGCTTCTACTGCAACTGGCGCGGTGGCGTCGGCGCCGGCCGCGCGCTCGGCTGCGGCGAGGTCGAGTTCTTCGGCCAGATCCGGCCCCACGACAAGGTCATGCGCTACGAGGTCGACATCAAGCGCTACACCGAGCTGAAGAACGCCGGCGCCTCGATGGTGATCGGCGACGCGCGGGTCCTGATCGACGACCAGGAGATCTACACGGTGAAGGGCGCCCGCGTCGGCCTGTTCCGCGACATCGACTACCCGGACTACCCCTACGAATCGGCGAACGCCCGCGGCGGGAGGATGGAGCGATGAGCGAGGCGAGCGACAAGCCGGTGG